>CAIVAH010000190.1 GCA_903903765.1 uncultured Methylococcaceae bacterium | reverse complement strand
CTTATTTTGCCAATCGATCATTTAGCGACTCGTGTTTACAGTCAAAATAGAGAAGTGGCTATTCTTGAATATTTAACTCTATCAAGTTACTACTACTGGGGTTCTTATGATATTCATGATCAAAACTCGTCGACAAATGTGACTAAAAGTATTCATTTTAAAGATGAAAGAAATAGTCCAGCTAAAGTTTTTACCGCCGCAAATAATCCTTATTTCTTAAATCATATTGTTGGGCTGCCTTCACCTACAGAAAACTTTGTGCGTAATTATGGTCCCAGGTTGCATCATGTTGCTTTGATTGTGGCAGATGGAGAAACTAATGGTATCGCTAATATTGATTATGTGGTGGACGTGATTCGTGCTAATGGTAAAGACTTTTTATTGGATGTGATTGGCTCAAAAGATGAAGGTTTAAAACAGATTTTTTCTAGTGCTTCTGAACATTCTTCGTTAATTGTCGAGTATGTTCAACGCTTTGGAGATTTTGATGGCTTCTTTACTAAAAAGAATGTAGCGGGGTTAACTGCGGCGGCTGGTGTGGAAGAGAATTTAAAGTTAATGCAGGCTCAGGCTTCGCGTTAATAAGGCTTATTTAATTTAATTTAATGCAAGTCCGATACGCATAATTTATGTAAAATATAAGCCTTGGTAATACTATGATCAAGGAGTTTGGTTTGATCAAACTTTATTCACATATTAAGGGATGGCTGTGGTTGATATATTAGGTGGATTAGGACTGTTTTGGGTTATTTTTTTAATAGCCTTAGCTACTCTGTGGTTCTTATTGCCATTTGCGGTATTTGGTATTAAAGGTAGGCTTGACGTCCAAATTGCTGAGCAAGAAAGAACAAATCAATTGTTAATGAAGTTGCTGGATTCAATTAATAGACAAACTAACGGTGTTAATTAAGATTCTGCTCAGCACGACAGATGAATAAATAAGTGTGTCTAAATCTAATAAAGTTGCCGATGGTTTCCATCACTTGTGCGACTTATCAATTTATGTAGAGGCTTCGATTTTTTGTAAGATTTTTTAATTAAATGGGGTCTAACAAAAAACCAGCCGTTCACAATTTTAAAACCTTCAAATTAAAGCTCTTTTTAAAACTTTAACTTTAGCTGATGTCGTCTCGTGTTTGTCAGTCGCTTTTCTTTTATTACCTGAAGCAGTTGCCTACGCGACAATAGCGCATTAACTATTAAAGCGTCAATTACAGTGGCCAAAATTGCATGTGGTTTACTTGTGATTATTGTCGTAAAAATTAGCATGAGAACAGTTTTAATATAAATAATTTTGTAGTGTTGCAGATGTTGTGGTGGTGCAAAAATAAAATAGAACTAATGTTACAAATTTAGGTCTGTATTACTCTGTTTTATAAATTCTAAGAGGTGTAAATAAGATGAGAAAATCTTTAGTCGTAGGGTTAATATTACTATTGACTGCTTGCACGAACTATCCTTATCGTAATAATTATTATGGCAGTAGTTCTTATGTTACTTCGCCTTATTACGGTGGGTATGGTTACGGGGCGGTTTTTCAGGATAATTATATTGGTTATCGAAATTATGAAGGTTTTCGCGGTGGTTATCCCCGAGGTTATGGTGAAGTTTTTCAAGGTGAGCATCATGAACACCTCGGGCATCACGGGCATGGTGGTGGGCATGTAAGAGGACGTGAGCATGAACGAGGTTCGCATGGTGGTGAAAGTCGCGGTGAGTGGCGTTAAGATTGGGGCGGTTGTAATAGATAAACTCTCTGCTAAACAACATATTCATCCATTATGGTTATGGCTTATATATTTACCCTCATCAAATAGTAATTTCCCGCATTAATATTGTATTTAGGTAACTTTTAAATAGTGCAATAAATTTATATCTATCATTTAATTCAGTAGCTTATATTATGACTTCTTGGGTTATGTCGGTGGTGATTAGATTTAGTAATTTTATTGTTAAAGGTCCTGTACTGAGAAATCACCGAAAGGTATTATGGCTTATTTATTTAAATATTTTTTATAGTAAATGTTTATTTTTATAGCTTAATTTGTCTTAAAAATAAAAAAAGCATTTATATTTTTTAAATAAATTAACATTAATTTTGATTAAAAATATTTTAATT
>CAIVAH010000189.1 GCA_903903765.1 uncultured Methylococcaceae bacterium | reverse complement strand
CTCGTGATAAATTAATTAAATGTTGGTTGAGTTTATCCGTCAATTTTTTTGCTTGGGTAACGATTTTATTTTCTTGTGCAGGCATTATTGCGCCGTTACCGGATAATACTAAAATTGCTTGTAATAACTGATTAAAGGATATGTCTTTATCTTTTAATGCATTTTCTATTTCGGCAAAGGTTTTGATTTTATAATCGGCTAAAAACGTAATGATTGGTGTATAAATAGCTTCATTTAGGTTGGCTTCACCTAAGGCCCCTTTAACTTTAAGGCTGATTTCACTTGCAGGTAGTACGAGGATAAATTTAAGTTTACGCAGGTTTTCTGCTTGCTCTAAGGCACTTAACTTACGAATCCCTTTAACCCAATAATCTTTACGGAATTGTTGATTGGTAATGAAGTCTCTGACTGTTTGTTGAAACATAGTATCAGGAATTTCAGTGAGAATCGCCTTTTGCTCGGCGTTAATATTGATGCCTTCCACGTATTCCAACATATTTGCAGAGCAAGCAAATTGTAATTTAGTTGGTTCTAACCATTTAGCCATTTGAGAAAAAGGCATGGGTAACCAATCTTTATTAAAATACTCATGGGCTAAATAATTACGATTTTGAGTTTTAATATGTTTTAATTTTTCAATGACTAAAGGATTAGTTCTTGCGAAAGCTGGATTAACAGCCATTAATTTATCAGCAAAATCTAAGGCATCTTCAATTCGATTTAAAATGCCAGAACCTCCACGTCCCATGACTTCTGCGTGTTCGGTTAATAAATCTCGCATTGGAATCATCGTAGCCCAACCAGGCTGGGTGTTATAACTGATATAGAGAACCCCGCCTACTTTAAGTTTTCGTTTAATAAAATCAACGATTATTGCTCGGTTATCATCATTAATCCAACTCCAAATACCGTGGAGGCCAATGTAATCAAAGTCGGGTAAATCTGTTCTCTGTCCAAATTCAGCAAAAGCCTCATCAAATAATTGGGCATTAGAGCCTGACACTTTGGCAAGATCTTGAGCAAAATCAGTTTGGCTTGGGTTAAAATCAGTGCCGGACCATGTGGTAATGGATGCGGCAGCGTGAATATTGACACTCATGCCTTGGCCGAAACCAAGTTCACAAGCGGTGCCAACTTCTGGAAAATGCAGGCCATTACTTAAAAAAACAAGTTTAATGTGTAATGGATTTAATTCGCTATAGTAGCCAAAAGTATAGCCAATATCTGTTACATAACCTGCCGACCAGTCATTCATAAAACATCCGTTAATTAAGTGAAAATTTTTTAAACTATAACCCAAAAATACTTTATTTATATTACGAGATTATTAAGTCTTAGTTTAATGGAAATTATAAAAGCTTTATAATACAGCCTCCACATATTTGGCATACTAACTGATATTTTAAGGTGAAATTTTGCAGCAATCTTTTTATGACCTAAATTATGCCGATTTAGAAAAACTAATCACTCAAAATAACTTAAATCCTTCAGTTAGTTCTGTTCTATTTAATTGGCATTACAAGAAAAAAGAAACGACTCCTTGTCTTGATAACTTAGCCAAAACTTCATTAGCTTTTATTGAAAATAATTTCGACTTCTCTCTTCCAGAAATTGATACGATTAATGAGTCAGTTAATGATCGTACTGTAAAATTTCTCTTTAGACTTAAGGATAATTATAAAGTCGAAACGGTACTTATTCCTTTTCAAAATAAGTATTCTATTTGTCTTTCATCGCAGGTGGGCTGCGCTATGAATTGTTCTTTTTGTTTTACGGGTAAACAAGGCTTTACGAGAAACTTAACAACCAGTGAAATTATCGGCCAGTTTATTCAAGCGTGGCGTTGGTTGGCGGCTAACAGGCCAGGTGAAGAGCGAATTTTAAATATTGTTTTTATGGGGCAGGGCGAGCCTTTACATAATTTTGATGCAGTTAAAAAGGCCTGTGAAATATTTTTATCACAGCACGGTACATCAATTGGTATTCAGAAAATTACTATTTCAACCGCTGGTTATATTCCTGGTTTAGAAAGATGGAGTCAAGAAATTCCGGGTGTTAATCTGGCGT
>CAIVAH010000188.1 GCA_903903765.1 uncultured Methylococcaceae bacterium | reverse complement strand
CTTGAGTTACGCGCTAATCGTTTGGCATTATTAAATTTATTATCGGAACAGTTTTTAACTTGCGCCGATATTTCAAAGTTACAAGCCTAATTGATTGTTTTTGAGTATACCTGAGTTTCTGCTCAGGTTATTCTCATGAGCTTTATTCTTAAACTGCCATACTCAGTAAGCCACTTGTTTTATTAATATGCTACAGCAACGCTATGTTTTATTAGATCGAGATGGGGTTATTAACCAAGATTCGGATGCTTTTATTAAAAGTCCTGAAGAATGGATGCCTATACCTGGTAGTCTTGAGGCAATAGCATTATTAAATTCCCACGGTTACAAAGTTGTTGTAGTAAGCAATCAATCCGGCATTGCTAGAGGATTATTTGATGAAAACACCTTAACGGCTGTTCACGATAAAATGTCCAACTTAGTTAGATCTCAGGGTGGAGAAATAACAGCTATTTATTTCTGTCCGCATGGCCCAGATGATAATTGCGCTTGTCGTAAGCCTAAAGCGGGTTTACTTTTGCAGTTTGCACATGATTTCAATGTTGATCTTACACGTACATCCGTTATTGGTGATTCCCTAAGAGATTTACAAGCAGCGGAACTTGTTGGAGCTAAACCAATCTTAGTTAAAACCGGTAAAGGTCAACAAACTTTAATTAACAATCCAAATTTAAATGCTCTGATTTTTGAGAACTTATATGACGCAGCAAAATTCCTCATCAGTGGACAATAGATCTAAAAATTATTTAGGATCTGCTTGTTTATTTATTGGTATTTTTTCTACAGCCACTATTGTTGGGATATTTCTGATAGTAGGTATGTTAACTACATTCAAATTTCGTTGGAAAATAGGATATAGCTGGTGTGCAATTATTAGTTGGTTGACTAAAGTTTTTTGTGGGTTAACTTATGAAGTTGAAGGCTTAGAAAATGTAGATTCAAAAAAAGCCGTTGTTTTTTTAAGTAATCATCAGTCGGCATGGGAAACTCTAGCCTTAAGAAAGATACTGCCCCCTCATTCAGTTGTTGTTAAGCGTGAGTTACTTTATTTGCCGATTTGGGGATGGTCTTTGTTGACTTTAAAAACTATTGTTATTAATAGAAAAAATCAACGAGGTGCTTTAAAAGCGTTATTACAACAAGGGTCAAAATATTTAAATGAAGGTTTATCTGTTTTAATTTTTCCCGAAGGAACGCGAGTTGCTGTCGATGATGTAGTTAAGTTTAATGTTGGTGGAGCCATGTTGGCGCAAAAAGCAGGGTATCCAGTTATACCGATTGCTCATAATGCTGGCCATTATTGGCCGAGGTATAGTTTTATAAAATATCCAGGGGTTATCAAGATTAAAATTGGCCCTATGATCGAAACTGTTGGACGTAAACCCGCTGATATTAATGCAGAGGCCGAAATTTGGATTAAACAAGCACTGAAAGAAATGAACTAGTACAAATATATCTTTCAATTTATATTTGATATGACTAACTAACAAAAATTATTAATAATCACTAAATAATGGTAACTGCAATGAAGAGAATAATAACACTGACTGTTTCTGCAATTTTGCTGACCGGTTGTGCTGATAAACAGCAATATGAAGCTGCAATATTAGAAGAAATGAATAAAGAAGCAGACATAAAAGACTATAAAATTGCACCTGAATATATGGCGAAGTGTGTATTCGAAAAAACCTCATTAAAAATGCCCGGATTAGTTCCTTTCGATCCTGAGCGCTTACAAGCATTTCGTAATTATACTAAGATGTTGACCTTAGCTAAGTCTGCTGATCCTAAAAAGACCCTTGATGAATTAAGAACAGATTTTGGTTCTCCAAAAGCTTTTGCAGAAGCGCATGCTAATTATACTGAAAGTTTAGTTGAGTGTTACACTACAGTAATTTCTGAGTCTGAGGAAGAATTAAAGGAAAAAGCTGATGAAGAAAAAGCCGCGGCGGAAGCTAAAGAATCCGAAGCGAAAAGTTCAGAAGCTAAATAAATTGTCATAATTAAGTAAGTTAAAAGGTCGGGAGTGCTTAACTTCCGACCTTTTTTATTTTTATTTAACGCGCATTCCAGCCACAGCACCTATATCTGGACTTAAGATAAAGATGTCTTTATCGCCAGGGCCGGCAGCTAACACCATACCTTCTGAAGTACCAAAGCGCATTTTTCTGGGTGCTAGATTTGCAATCACTAAGGTGAGTTTGCCTTCTAAAGTTTCAGGTGCGTAAGCTGATTTAATGCCTGCAAAGATAGTGCGAGTTTCATCGCCAATATCTACTGTTAAATTTAATAATTTATCAGAACCTTCAATATGATCGGCTTTAAGTATCTTGGCTATACGTAAATCTAATTTTGCAAAATCATTAAAATCAATAGTATCAGCGATAGGTTCAAATTGTTTCTCTTTAATCGGCGCAGCTTTAACTGTACTGGCTGTTTTTTCTAAATTGTCTTTAGATGCTTCAATAATAGCCGTAATTTTATCGGCTTCAACACGGGTCATTATCGGTTTAAAGTCATTAACTTGATGGTTTGTTAAAGCTTGTGTATCTATTGTCGGCCAGGGTTGTGACTCAATGTTTAAGAATCTTTCTGCCT
>CAIVAH010000187.1 GCA_903903765.1 uncultured Methylococcaceae bacterium | reverse complement strand
CTCACTCGCACCCACGACTGCTTTTAATTCAGACAAATTAGGGGTAATAAGATCCGCTTGGCTGTAGCTTTCATAATCCAAGCGCTTAGGGTCAACCAATACCTTAGCACCTGATTGTTTAGCTAGACTGATATAGCTCGATACATCTGCTAAAGTCCCTTTTCCATAATCCGAAAACACCACCACATTATGATTCTGAAGATGTTTTTCCAAAGCGACTCTTATAGTCGAACGATCAAATTGAATCGGCGTTTCTTCAAAATCAATACGAATCAACTGTTGATGCTGAGCCATAACGCGTAATTTACAGATACTACGGATGGCAGGTTCTACAACAAACTCACAATCGACGCCTTCCGCTTCTAATAAATCTTTAAGCACTTTGCCGTCTGCATCGTCACCCACCACACCTATTAAAGTAACTTTGCCGCCTAACTTAGCAATATTTAACGCCACATTACCTGCGCCACCAATACGATCTTCAATCGTTTTAACTTTAACCACAGGCACTGGCGCTTCAGGTGAAATCCGTGCCGCTTGCCCTGACCAATAACGGTCAATCATGACATCGCCAATTACAATAATGCGTGCCGCATTAAAATCCGGCAGTTTATTTATCACTTAAGGTCTCCTCGATCACACCACACCACCAGTGACCAATTAAAATATGGGCTTCTTGAATTCTTGCAGTCACCTGAGAAGGTACATTGATTGAGTAATCCACTAACTGACTCAACTCACCGCCGTCAGCGCCGGTTAAGCCAATAACGAGCATGTCTTTTGATTTAGCCGCTTCAACCGCTTTTATAATATTTTTGCTTCGACCCGATGTAGAAATAGCGATTAAACAATCTTTTTCTGTCGCTAAGGCTTCAATCTGCCTTGCATAAACCGTTTCAAAACCAAAATCATTACTATGTGCCGTTAAAATCGAGGTGTCGGTAGTAAGAGCAATTGCAGCTATAGGCAAACGATTTTTTTGATATTGCACTACTAACTCAGCGGCTATATGTTGACAATCAGCCGCGCTCCCGCCATTACCGCATAAAAACACCTTACCACCTTGCCTTAAGATAGCAATCAACTGCTGTGCTGACGCCTCAATTGCATCTGCACAAACAACTAAGCGTTGCGTCATGGCTTGATGATCTTCAAGCTCAGTTATAAAATTTTGCACACCATTACCCCAATTCACATACTCGCTACTAAAAGTAAACTATTATTCACCATCTACCGATGTACTAACAAGCTCTGCACTCGCAGATTCATCGTTAAATTGCATAGAATGCAAACGCGCATAAGCACCATTCTTTGCCAACAAATCTTGATGAGAACCCCTTTCAACAATTCGCCCCTGCTCGATAACTAAAATCAAATCAGCGCTTTCTATGGTTGATAAACGGTGCGCAATTACTAAAGTGGTACGATTACGCATCACTTTTTGTAAGGCAGATTGAATATAACGCTCAGATTCTGTATCTAATGCAGAAGTAGCTTCATCTAATATCAATACCGGCGCATCTTTTAATAATGCCCGAGCTAATGCGAGCCTTTGTCTTTGACCACCTGATAATTTAACGCCATTTTCACCTATCTCAGTATCCAAACCCAGATCCAATTTTGCTATAAAATCCATAGCATAGGCATCTGTCGCCGCTACCTCTATATACTCACGTGGTGATCCGGCTAAAGCACCATAGGCGATATTGTTAGCTATAGTATCATTGAATAAAGTGACTTGTTGATTAACCAATGCAATCTGATTTCTTAAATTTGCCAACTTATAATTGTTAATATCCACACCATCTAACAGTATCTGACCTTGATGATAGGGATAAAATCGTGACACCAAATTGACTAAAGTACTCTTCCCTCCGCCAGAAGCCCCAACTAAGGCAATAGTTTGGCCGGGCTGGGCAGTAAAGTTTATATCATGCAACGCTGGCTCGTTGGCACCGTCATATTGAAAAGTCAGACTCTTAAACTCCAATAAACCTTTACTTCTCTTAACCTCATAAGCGCCTTGATCTATTTCAGCAGGTTCATCCAATATCTCAAATAACGATTCTGCTGCTGCGATACCTTTTTGAATATCGCCATTGGCATCACTTAATTGTCTAATAGGCTTCGGCAACAAGAACGCTGCGGTTAAATATCCCACAAACTCGCCCACAGTAGATTGTTTCATAAAAAACAACGCCATATACATCAATCCTGACAAGGCAATTGCAATAACAAATTGCATAATTGGATTATGAATAGATATTGTGGTGGCTAACTTTAATGATTGACTTCTGTTGTAGAGACTACTCTCCAAAAATCGCTGCTTCTCATAGTCTTCTCCGCCATAACTACGCACGACCCTATGCCCCCCAATTAATTCTGAAGCGATATGAGTTAAATCACCTACTGACTCTTGGATACGCTTGCTTATTAATCTAAGTCGCTTACTAACGTAAGTCACTAAAACTGCGATAATGGGCGCTATTGCCACAAAAACCATCGACAACATCCAATTAGAATAAAATAAATAAATCAACAGACCTATGACTGTAAACCCTTCTCGAACAATGGTTCGAACCGCATCCGTGGTAGCTTGTGTGACTTGCCCAACATTATTGGTGATTCTAGAAATCATATGACCACCATTATTTGAATCAAAGTATGCAGTGGGTAACTGTAGGTATTGATTAAAAATCTCACAACGCAACACATGAACTACATTAACTGAGACTTTAGCTAAATAATAATTACCTAAAAAAGCACCTATACCATGCAAAATCATCAAACCACAAAATAACACCGGCAAATAATACATGCCCTCCCTAGATTGACTTTGTAAGGTATCGATAATGTGCTTAATCAAAGCCGCAAATAATGTTTGCGTACCCGAATACAACAAAAAACCAAAAATACTGATTATAAATAAACCTGTATAAGGCTTTACATAAGCAATTAAACGCTTATAAATTACTGTACTGGGTGAAGAATTTTTATACATAGTATTTATTTAAATTTAAAGAAAGATGCCAAGATGATGACCTGAAAATCCCACTCAGAATCGAGTTCTTATTAATGGGATTATTTTTCAAATAACGATAAGAGATGTTTAGCGCTATGCTCACCTTGAAGAACCCTCCCCGCAGAGAATGCATTACGACTATAAAACTTATAGTCATCTTTAACCTTTTTTATTGCATTAAGCATCTCATTTGTTGACGCTGATTGGATAACAACTCCAGCATCAAATCTTTCGACTTGCCTAGCCATCCATGTTCCAAATACTGTCACGATAGGCGCTCCAAATGTAAGAGCATCCAACGTAACCCCACTAATACGATCAGCAAAATCATCCATATTATAAGGCTGCAAACAAATAGACCCATGATATAAAGCTTTATATTTTTCTTCAGGCAAAGTTTCTTTACATAAAGTCAAATAATCATAATGGTGGCTCAATAAGCGAGCAATATCATTTTTTGT
>CAIVAH010000186.1 GCA_903903765.1 uncultured Methylococcaceae bacterium | reverse complement strand
GCAAGATCAAATAGAGGAACAGACGCGTGGCCCGCGCGGTTCCTGGGTAGATTGCTTGAGTTACAAGGTGACTTGTAGCCTAGATGAATGGCTGTTCACGACAGAACCCGGCTTATAGGCTAACTCTTTCTTTTTATGTGTTAATAATGAGTTGCCAGATTCATTATGTTAGTTCGTAGCGCTTAGTTTTAAGCGCTCCATCTTTTAAAGTTACTCAAGTTTGTTCTTGTGCTAATTCTCTAGTTTTTTAGTGATTCCTTTTTTATTCATTTAACCAATGTTTATTGTTTAACTCTTAATGTGTTTTATCAATTGTTTTAATTAAGCATCTGATAAGACGTGTTATTTATTTTGTCTTTTTTTCTCGAATTTTAATTGTCTTAGATATTGATGTAAGTCATTGTCAAAAAAGAAAGAGTTTTAGTAAAAACCTTCTTGACTATAGACTAAATGGAATTTATAGTGGCACTAAGTGGTAAAAAGTGGTGAGAAATGGTTTTTTTTGAAGGCATCTGGGGTTAATTTTGTTTCGAGGCATAAGTTCAATTAATTTAGACGATAAAGGTCGTCTTGCAGTTCCTACCCGTTATCGGGAAGAGCTACAGGATTGCTGTGAGCGTCAAATGATTGTAACGGTTGCTGTGAACGAAAGATGTGTTGGTGAAACGGGGTGTTTGTGGCTTTATCCGTTGCCAGAATGGGAAAACCTTGAACAAACCATTAGTAAACTGCCAACTTTAAATAAAACAGCAGGCAAATTAAGGCGTTTTTTGATTGGAAATGCTTCTGAGTGCGAGATGGATGGGCAAGGAAGATTGTTGTTACCTGAAAAGCTAAGAAAATTTGCTGACATGGATAAAAAGATCGTTCTTGTTGGGCAGTTAAATAAATTTGAAGTCTGGAATGAAGAAGCTTGGACTGCAAAAGAGCAAGAATGGCTAACGGGCGATGATGACGAGGGTCTAGAAGAGTTAGGCACTTTATCTTTTTAATACGGGAGTTTTGATGGATCACTTGCCCGTCATGTATATAGAAGCTTTACAACAGTTAGCGATTAAAAAAGATGGTATTTACCTTGATTGTACTTTTGGTCGAGGCGGGCATAGTCAAGGGATTTTGGCTTTGCTGGGGCCATACGGGCAGTTGATAGCATTTGATCGCGATCGTGATGCGATAAATTCAGAGTTAGCGCAACGTTTTGTAAAAGATAATCGTTTCAAATTAATACATAGTTGTTTCTCTCAGTTAGAAGTTCAGCTAGAGAGTTTAGGTTTAATCGGCAAGATTGATGGCATTTTGATGGATTTAGGAGTGTCGTCACCTCAACTTGATAATCCTGTAAGGGGCTTTAGCTTTTTAAGAGAAGGTCCTTTGGATATGCGTATGGATGAAACTACGGGTCTTTCGGCGGAACAGTGGTTGGCGAATGTTGATGAGAAGGACTTAGTAAAAGTTTTATTTGACTATGGTGAAGAGAAGTTTGCTCGGCGTATAGCTAAGGCTATAGTTGATAGAAGGCTTGATAATCCTATTACTACAACTAAGCAACTTTCTAGTTTAATTGAGGATGTCGTTCCTGTCAGGGAAAAAAATAAACATCCAGCTACTAGAACATTTCAAGCATTACGCATTGAAATAAATAAAGAGTTAGAGGAATTAAAGCAAGTATTGGAGCAATCTACTAGGGTGTTAAGTCCTGATGGAAGATTGGTGGCAATATCTTTTCATTCTTTGGAAGATAGAATAGTTAAGCGTTTTATTAGAGATGAGTCGGGGGCTAAATATGATCCTGGTAAATTTCCAGTTAAAGAAGTAGATATTACTAAAGGTGTGTTAAGGAAGGTAGGTAAGGCTTTAAAAGCTGGTGAGTTAGAACTAAAACAAAATCCTAGAGCTAGAAGTGCTGTTATGAGAGTTGCGGAGAAAGTGTAAGTGATTGTTAATCGACTTTTAATAATAGCGGGTGTTGTGCTTTTATTTTCAGCTCTAGCTATTGTGTACAGTAAATACTATTCGCGGTTGATATTTATCGATATACAGAAACAAGAAAAAGCTCTTGATCAATATGAGGTCGAATGGGGGCAAATGCGTTTAGAGTTGACGATGCTGGAGGAGCAGAATCGTTTAGAGTTAGTGGCAAAGGATGAATTAAAGTTAGTTATGCCATTAAGAGAAAAAATTATTTATCTAAAACCATAGATGTTAGATTTTCGAGATAGGAGTCCGGCTAAAAAAGCGAATAATGATTTTTCGGGTAGGCGGAAATTTCTGATTAGTTTAATGATGGTTTTTATGTTTGTTTTGGTGGTGCGTGCAGTTTATTTGCAAGTAATTACTAAAGATTTCTTAATCCATCAGGGTGATATGAGGCAGATTGATAAGGTTTCTGTTTCAGCGTATAGAGGAGTAATTTTAGATAGGCAAGGTGAGCCTCTAGCGATAAGTACCCCAGTTGAATCTATATGGATTAATCCTAAAGAGCTTAGGGCCTCTAAAGAGGACTCTATTAAAGCGATGGAGAAATTACTAGGGTTACCTAATGGGAAAATAATTGAATGGATAAAGGAAGATCCACGTAGGCAGTTTCTTTATATTGCAAGAAGAGTAGATCCGCAATTAGCGCAGCGAGTTAAAGAACTTAAGTTAATGGGTGTCTATGCAGAACGAGAATTTAAAAGATTTTATCCTACGGGTGGTGTTTCTGGGCATTTAGTGGGTTTTACGGATATTAACGATATCGGGCAAACGGGTTTGGAATATGGTTATGAAAAGATGCTTCGAGGCACGCCGGGAAGCAAGCGCGTTATCAGGGATGGAAATCGGCGTATTATTGAAGATATTGAAAATATTTCGGAGCCCGTTTCAGGAAAGAATTTAGAGCTAAGTATTGATCAAAGAATTCAATATTTGGCTTATAAAGAATTGCAAGTAGCCGTTAATGAAAACAAAGCTAAATCAGGGGCTTTAGTAGTTTTAGATGCAAAGAATGGTGAGATACTAGCAGCAGTTAATCAGCCTTCTTATAATCCAAATACTAGAAATAATCTAAAAGAGGGTTTGTATAGAAATAGAGCGTTTACTGAGGTATTTGAGCCAGGCTCTACAGTAAAACCATTTGTTGTTGCAGCTGCGTTAGATGGTGGATATATAACCCCAAATTCTATGTTTGTAACTAATGGTACTTTTGCAATTGGGCATAATGTTGTTACAGATACTCATAATTACGGCACTATGGACACGACAAAAGTTATTAGTAAGTCGAGCAATATTGGGGTGACGATGATGTCGTTGAAAATGCCCCCGAAGTATTTGTACGACATTTATCATCAATTAGGTTTCGGAGTCTCAGCGGCTTCAGGTTTTCCTGGAGAAGCCATTGGAGTGATTAAAGATTATAAAAAGTGGCGTGATTTTGATCGTGCCACTATGGCATTTGGTTATGGTTTAAATTCTTCTGTATTGCAATTGGCTAGAGCTTATACAGCGTTGGCTGATGATGGCATTTTACATTCAGTAAGTTTGTTAAAACGCGAAGACGATGATGACACGGTGAGAGTATTTTCAGCTAAAACCGCTAAAACCGTGAGAAAGATGATGGAAACCGTTTTGAGTAAGGATGGTACTGCTTTTGAGGCCGTTGTACCTGGATATAGCGCTGCAGGTAAAACAGGAACGGCTAAGAAGGCAACTGCTCATGGGTACAAAGAAAAAAATTATTTTGCTATTTTTTCTGGAATGGCCCCTGTTGAAAATCCTCGCTTAATTATTGCGGTGATGATTGATGAGCCCTCTGCGGGTAATTATTATGGTGGTTTAGTTGCTGCTCCTGTATTTTCAAAAGTTATGGCTGGAGCGTTAAGAATTCTTGAGGTGGCACCTGATAAGTTAGATACCATGCCGGTTCTATTAACGCGTAAGTAGACGTAATAGTTTTTAATGAAATTAAAAGATTTATTAGTCGATTTAGTGTTAAGACAGCAGATTCAATTATCTGGTATGGGTAATTTGTCTATCACAGGATTAGCTTTAAATAGCGATAAAGTAAAAGTGGGTAATTTATTT
The DNA here is from genome assembly GCA_903903765.1 of uncultured Methylococcaceae bacterium. Taxonomy (GTDB): domain Bacteria; phylum Pseudomonadota; class Gammaproteobacteria; order Methylococcales; family Methylomonadaceae; genus Methylobacter_C. The sequence continues at coordinate 1,636 of CAIVAH010000186.1, read as the reverse complement.
ATTGCTTTAGCGGGTTCTAAACAACATGGCTTAATTTATACAAAGCAAGCTATGGAGTTGGGTGCTGTTGCGGTTATATATGATCCTTTAGGCGGTGGTAAGGAAATCGCTCAAGAGTTGGATAATTTACCTGTTTTTGCAGTAAATGATTTGAGTGCATACTTAGGAGAAATTGCTGCGAGATATTACGCTTATCCTTCTGAATCATTAGCTGTTATTGGAATTACAGGGACAAATGGCAAGACCTCTTGTAGTCAGTTTTTGGGTCAAGTGTTAGATGATTGTGGCGTAATTGGCACTTTGGGATGGGGGCAGTGGGGAGCGTTAAATAAGACAATAAATACAACGCCTGATGCATTAGAAGTTCAAAGAATATTAGCTGGGTTACGTAAAGATAAAAAACAGCTTGTTGCGATGGAAGTGTCATCTCATGGTTTGGTTCAAGGTAGAGTGAATGCAGTTAATTTTATAGGTGCTGTATTTACAAATATTAGTCGCGACCATTTAGATTATCACGGCTCTATGGAAGCATATTTAGAGGCAAAGTTATTGTTGTTAACTAAACCTGGGTTGAGGTTTGTCGTTGTTAATTTAGATGATGATTATAGTGAACAAGTTATTAAAGCAGTACCTAAAGGTGTTTTGATTTGGGGGGTGACTGCAAAAGGTAGCAAAGTTTCAGAGGTTGAAACACTGAATATCAGCGAAATTTTGCATAAGTCAGCTGGTTTGGAGTTTGAGGTTAGTTTTCGGGGTCAAAGTTATGGTGTTGAAGTACCTATTTATGGCGACTTTAATGTGGAAAACATATCGATTGTACTGGCTGTTATGCTGGCTTTGGGAATAGATATAGTAACAGCAATAAAAAAAATACAGGGCTTACATCCGGTTATTGGGCGAATGGAACATTGGGGTGGTAACGATCAACCGTTAATTTTTGTCGATTATGCGCACACGCCAGATGCCTTAAAAAAAGTTTTATTAAGTTTAAGGAAACATTGTCAATATGCTTTGTGGGTAGTTTTTGGTTGTGGGGGGAATCGCGATAAAGGTAAACGCTCAGAAATGGGTCAAATTGCTCAAGAGTTAGCGGATTATGTAATTGTGACTGATGACAACCCTCGGTTTGAAGATAGCTCAATGATAGTAACTGATATTTTACAGGGCTGTAACAGCTTGTCTAGATTAAACAAAGTAGTTGAAGTGATTCAAAATAGAGAGCAAGCCATTAAAACTGCCATTAATAAGGCAACCCAGTTTGACTGTATTTTAATTGCAGGAAAAGGCCATGAAGACTATCAAGAAATAGAAGGGTTGCGGATACCCTTTAGTGATAGTCAGGTGGTTAAACAAGCGCTAGAAGCAAGAATTATATCGATATGAAAATGTTGTTAAGTGCTTGTGCAGAGGCAGTCAATGAAAAAATGATTGGCGATGATGTGAGTATTAACTCAGTAAGTATCGACACACGAAATATCGAGCCCGAGCAGCTTTATATAGCAATTAAGGGACAAAATTTTGATGGGAATGAATTTGTAAATCAAGCCCAGCAACTAGGAGCTACTGCTGCGATAGTGCATGCAGGGGTTGAAACATCGTTGCCACATATTGAAGTAAAGGATACCCGCTTAGCATT
>CAIVAH010000185.1 GCA_903903765.1 uncultured Methylococcaceae bacterium | reverse complement strand
TATTCTGCATTTCCATAAGCAAATCAACTAACACTTGCTCTTTACCGCCTAAAAAGAAATGTTTCCAATCATGTTGTTGACCATGCTCTAAACACCTTAACATAAGTTCTGGCCCACAAACTCGTTGACTGTCTTTTGCTTGACAGACTAATTTTGCATACCAAACTAATGGCTTACCATCTAAGGTAATTAATGAACGTTGATTAATATCGCGCAGTTCTTTATCCTCTAAAGCCGTTACTACAGTATGCACATTAGCAATACACACTTGATGAGGTTTGCCTTGTTTTATCCAATCGTGAAACAAAACCAGACAAGACTCATAATTAAGTATCGAAAATTGAGTACCTAATATGTCAATCTTATTATTTAAATTGGGAATTTTCGACTGTGTCTTAACGGCACTCATAGTATTTATAAATGATGATATATTTAATCACTTTTAACCTGATATGATATCAAATTAAACACTAAAACATATGATAGAATTATGTCATAAAAGTAAATTACTTTCTGCTGATAATAAAGAAATACCTCAGTTGACCTTTGGACTATCAAATATCTGTTAGTCTTGATAAAATCGGATTAGATAGTATCACGTGATCTTCTCCTCCAAAAAATCCATTCAAACTTAAATTAACTGAATCAATATCCTAAATATCTATGAAAGGCATTATTTTAGCGGGTGGTAGCGGCACGCGGCTTTACCCCATTACCAAAGGCGTCAGTAAACAACTCACCCCGATTTACGACAAGCCGATGATTTATTATCCCTTATCAGTATTAATGTTGTCGGGCATTAAAGACATACTCATTATTTCTACACCAACAGATCTGCCCCGATTTGAAGAGTTATTAGGCGATGGGAAAGATATTGGTTTATCGCTATCTTATAAAGTACAACCCTCCCCTGATGGTTTGGCCCAAGCCTTTATTTTAGGTGCCGAGTTTATTGGCCAAGATGATGTGTGTATGGTGCTAGGCGATAATATCTTTTATGGCCACGGTTTAGTCAATATGCTTAATCAAGCGGTAGCTAATGTTAGCCAACATAACAAAGCTACTGTGTTTGGCTATCACGTTAATGACCCGGATCAATATGGTGTTGTGGATTTTGATGCACAAGGTAATGCCCTTAGTATTGAAGAAAAACCTCTAAACCCTAAAAGCAACTATGCGGTGGTAGGGCTGTATTTTTACCCTAATAGTGTGGTAAATATCGCTAAGAACATTAAACCCTCTGCGCGTGGCGAATTAGAGATTACAACGGTTAATCAAATCTATCTTGACCAAGGTGATTTAAAAGTTGAGTTGATGGGACGCGGCTTTGCCTGGTTAGACACGGGCACGCATGAGTCTTTGTTAGATGCGTCTAATTTTATTCAAACGATCGAAAAAAGACAGGGTTTAAAAATAGCCTGTATTGAAGAGATTGCCTTTGAAATGGGTTATATCTCTAAAGAGCAGTTGGTGGCGCTGGCACAGCCTTTGTTAAAAAATCAGTATGGGCAATATTTATTACGCCGGGCGGGAGAAGGCCCTTCGATAAACTCAGGGCGAACAGTTTGATGGTTTTGGTGAACGGATTATATGAATTTTATTAGAACAGCGATTCATGATGTTGTGATGATTGAGCCCAAGGTATTTGGGGACGAACGCGGTTATTTTGTGGAAACCTTTCGGCAGGATAAACTTGATGAGTTTTTAGGCTTTAGCATCCGTTTTACTCAAGATAATGAATCTAAATCCAGTTATGGGGTGTTAAGAGGCTTACATTATCAATTAGCCCCTGCGGCACAAACTAAGTTAGTGCGCGTTATTAAAGGTAAAGTCTTAGATATCGCTGTTGATATTAGAAAAGACAGTGCCACTTTTGGTCAACATGTATCCGTTGAATTATCCGAACACAACAAACGCCAGTTATTAGTTCCGCGTGGCTTTGCCCATGGCTTTGTGGTGTTAGAAGATGATTCGGTGTTTGCTTATAAAGTCGATAATTATTATTCCCCAGCACATGATCGCGGTATTGCCTTTGATGATCCCGCTTTAGGTATTGATTGGCTAGTGCCTGATGCGCATTTAAAATTATCCGCTAAGGATACAACCCAAGTGTTGTTAGATAAGGCCGAGGTTTTTACGGGTGAGTTGCTGTATTGATCCTTCGACTGCGCTCGGGACGAACGATAATACTCTTAGGATGAACGGTATTAATATAACAACCCGTTCGTGGTGGGCATAACGTCTGGTCATGGTGAATTTGTCGAACCCTATTTATGATTTAGGTATTTAACATGAAATCTGTTTTAGTCACTGGTAGCAATGGACAACTTGGCTCTGAACTTCAGCAACTCGCGCCTTTGCATCCAGCGTTTAATTTTACGTTTGTAACGCGTGCTGAACTGGATTTAAGTAGTACCGATGCTATTAGAGCCTGGTTTGCTGACAAACACTTTGATGTAATTATTAATTGCGCGGCTTATACCGCGGTTGATAAAGCTGAAACCGAATCTGACTTAGCGTTTGCCATCAACGCCACTGCGGTTGAGACCCTAGCGACTATAGCAAAATCTCAACAGTGCAGTCTGATTCATATCTCTACTGATTATGTGTTTGCAGGTCAAAACTTTAAGCCTTATCAAGAAACCGATCCAACGGATCCTCAAGGTGTTTATGGCGCCAGCAAATTAGCAGGTGAGCAAGCCTTGTTAAGCATTAATCCGGCACAATCGGTCATTATTCGCACGGCTTGGGTCTATTCAACAGTTGGCAATAACTTTGTCAAAACCATGTTGCGCTTAGGTAAAGAACGCGATGAAGTGGGGGTCATTTATGACCAAGTGGGCTCACCGACTTCGGCAGGTGACTTAGCCCTAGCCATAATCAGCATTATAAAACACGCTAAGCTACAAAGTCTAACCGGCACAGAAATTTATCATTACAGTAATGAAGGTGTCTGCAGTTGGTATGATTTTGCGAAAGCTATTTTTAATTTTTCTGGACTAGAGTGTTTTGTTAAACCCATAGAAACCAAAGACTATCCTACACCTGCAAAACGTCCGCATTATAGTTTGCTGAATAAAGCTAAACTTAAACACGATTTTGCTATAACGATCCCTTATTGGCAGGACAGTTTAAAAGCCTGCCTTAACCTCTTGAACGGTAAATAACATGAGCGCTCTTTTAGTCACCGGTTGTGCCGGTTTTATTGGCAGTAACTTTGTGCCGTATTTTCTGGACAAATACCCCGAGCATCAGTTGATTAATCTTGATTTACTCACCTACGCAGGTAATTTAGATAATTTATCCGAAGTTGCCAAGCATCCGCGTTATCAATTTATCGAAGGCGATATTTGTGACCGCGTTTTAGTCGAACGTTTATTTGATCAATATGATATTCGCGGCGTGATTCATTTTGCGGCCGAGAGTCATGTCGATAACTCGATTAAAAATCCTGGGGTGTTTGTACAAACCAATGTGAATGGCACGTTTACTTTAATTGATGTGGCTTATAAATATTGGATGGCTAAACCGTTTACTTTTAAAGCGGGTTATGAGGATTGTCGCTTTCATCACATTTCGACTGATGAAGTGTATGGTACGTTAGGTGAAACCGGTTTGTTTACCGAAAGCACACCTTATGCACCTAACTCGCCTTACTCTGCTAGTAAGGCAGGCAGTGATATGATTGTGCGCAGTTATTATCATACCTATGGGATGAACACGGTTATTACTAACTGTTCAAATAACTATGGCCCTAAACAGCATAACGAGAAGTTAATCCCAACGATTATTCGAAAAGCGCTCGGCGGCGAGTTAATTCCTATTTATGGTGATGGTAAAAACATCCGCGATTGGCTGTATGTTTTAGATCATTGCAAAGGCATTGATTTGGTGTATCACAAGGGTAAAGTCGGTGAGGTGTATAACATTGGTGGTCGTAATGAGCGCACTAATAACACCATCGCGGATAAAGTCTGCGAGATTTTAGATAAGCTTCGCCCCAAAGAACAAGGCAGTTACAAGGATCAGTTAAATTTTGTCGAAGACAGAGCGGGCCATGATAAACGGTATGCTATCGATGCAACTAAAATTGAATCTGAACTGGGTTGGCAAGCCGATGAGAATTTTGAGACAGGGATTGTTAAAACGATTGAGTGGTATTTAAATAGACCGTAAATATTAAGCCGATTTTCTTAAATTTTTAAGAATTTCTTCAAGAGGCACTAAGTTCATAGTCATCCTAAATAACACTTCGTTATTTTGTAATAGACCATAGCAATGATAGGTTCTTTG
>CAIVAH010000184.1 GCA_903903765.1 uncultured Methylococcaceae bacterium | reverse complement strand
GGGGACACGAGCAATAATTTTTTGGTTGCGTTCAAGTAATAAGGGAAATTCTAAGGAATTTATAAAAAATTTCTCATCGTTATCAATACCTAGATAGTTCTTATAGATCTCAAATGCCGGTTGATGATCAATAGTATTAATAACCATGTCTTGACTATCGGTTATTGTCATATTTTTGCTTAAGGGGAGCCAGCCTAAGTAATCTTGTATTTTTACTTGAAGCGACACTCCAGTAAAGACAACTATCAAGCAGGCAGAGTCATAAATGTTTTGTTCCAAAAAAACGTTAGATTGATATGACAAACTATAATTAGCTGCTCCTCCACCAAAAAAAAGGCTTTGTTTCTGAGTTAGATCTAGATATTTAAATAATGTTTTTATATTTAGACTAATGGATGTACTGAGTAATAAAGTGGCTTTAATTGGCGCACCTATTTGATTTATATAGTTACTGATTGCCGCGCTAATTTGATCTTCATGACTTTTTGAGCCAGGAAAGGCTGCTGCATAAAGGTGTGCTTCTTGAAAAAAAGAAAATCCCATAATAGTTTGAGATGTTACTGTCTGACCATTAATTATTTCGCCAATTGAACTAGCGCCAACAATGATAGCGTTAGGAATAGCACTTTTGATAATGTTGTTGAAATTTTTAATGGTTTCAGCGTCGATTATTGCACAATAAATCTGTACTAAAATAGAGGTACTTTGAGCTTTATTTAGAGAAATTTCAGGGGATTTTAGAATCTCTTCAAGGATTTGCGTGTTGCTGACCACATAAGAAAAATGTTTCATGAAGAGAATGTAATTCTAGTTTTATGAATTAGGTTTTTATTGTTAATTTTCTGTAAATATTGACTTGGTCATTATGATGATAAAAGATAATGTCTTGCTCTTGGGTACATTGGTAACTAGTAAGTATATGTCATTGAGTATCTACTGATTCAATGCGCAGAATGTTAGTTGTTAAATTACCATACTACTAAAAAATTAAATACGAGAACAGCGGGATAAAATCGGCTCTTTTTTGGCCATTAAGGTCTCGAACACTAATTGAATAACAGCTAACGTTGATTTGCAAAGCTACAACGCTAATCTAAAATTAAACTAAATTCATTTATCTTCAAGCGTTGAAATAAGTGATTAAATTAAAATAAAGAAAAATATAAATCATGCTTGAGAGAAAAGCAAATCTTTATAGGTAACATTAATAATCTAATTCGCGGTAATTCATGCTTAAAGATAGAATAGGGTGTTTTATGGCGGGTCAATGGAATCAACAAATGATATTAAAATTTATTTTTTTAGGGTTGTGTTTGAGTGTACTTGGGAGTTCTTGGGCAGCAGATAAAATAGCTATTCGCGTTGGTGTGCAAGCCTTGGGAACCTTGGAGTGGGAATTACAGGTTTTACAAGTTGATCCACTTTTCAACAGTTCAGAAATAGCATTGCAGGTAATTCCTTTGGCCAATGCAGAGGCTGGCAAGATTGCGTTGCAGTCAGATTCTGTTGATATGATAGTGTCAGATTGGATATGGGTGTCGAGTATACGAGCTTCGTCGGGAGATTTAACTTTTTATCCGTATTCCAACACGTCAGGTGCTTTGCTTGTACCTAAAAATAGCCCGATTTATTCTATTGTTGATCTTAAGGGAAAACATTTAGGTATTGCGGGTGGGGAGTTAGATAAAAATTGGTTGTTATTGCAAGCGTTAGCACAGAAAGAAAATGTCAACTTAAGTGAATCGGTAGATAAGGTATTTGGAGCGCCGCCCTTATTAAACGAGCAACTTAAGCAAGATCGCTTAGATGCGGTATTGACCTATTGGCACTTTGCGGCACGACTAGAAACGCAAGGTTATAGGCAAATTGTAGATGGTCGTCAAATTTTACAAGGCTTAGGCATAAAGTTAAATGTCCCAAGTTTAGGGTATGTTTTTAAGCAAGCTTGGGGGCGTGCGCACAAGGCGGAACTTAATAATTTTTTTAAAGCATTACGTCAGGCAAAGTTAAAAATTTGTACTCAAGATGCAGTTTGGCAGAGTATTATTCCATTAACGCGTGTAAGTGATTCGCAAACATTGGCTTTATTACGTCAGAGGTATTGTCAGGGTGATGTTGATCAGTGGGGAATCGAAGAGCAGCGAGCAGCAGAAAGTATCTATCAGGTGTTAAGAGGTGTTAGTCAAAATAAATTAACCGGTAATGCTGAGCATATTCAGGACGGCACATTCTGGACAATAGATTAATTTGAATACGTTAAAGTCAGTTTTGCCTATTTTGTCTTTGTTGGTTTTGATATTAGCTTGGCAGGGTTTGGCAATATATTTAAATAGTATGACTTTTCCAGAACCTGGGTTGGTCGCCAAGGTTTTTTGGCGGGCTTGCGTAACGGGTGATTTGCCTTATCATTTGGGTATGACATTGTTGCGCTTAATGGTTAGTTTTTCAATTGCTATGTTATTAGGTTGTGCTATAGGTATTGCTTTAGGGTGCAATAAAAAGTTAGATGCATTTTTTGATAACTGGCTGGTGGTTTTTTTAAATGTGCCCGCCTTAGTGACAATTATTTTGTGTTATGTCTGGTTTGGTTTGGTGGAGTCTGCGGCTATTTTAGCGGTAGTAGTTAATAAATTGCCCAATGTGATTGTTACTATTAGAGAAGGCACTCGGGCTTTGGATCAAGATTTAATGGATATGGCTCGTTCTTATCGGTTAAGTAAACGAAAGGTTTTGCTAGAAATAATATGGCCTCAATTACATCCTTTCGTAATGGGGGCTACTCGTTCAGGTTTAGCGTTAATTTGGAAAATTATTTTAGTAGTGGAGTTGTTAGGGAGAAGTAATGGTATGGGTTACCAGTTACATTTATTTTTTCAGATGTTTGATGTGGCTAGTATTTTGGCTTATACCTTGGCTTTTGTTGGTGTTATTCAATTAATTGAGATTTTGCTTCTCAAGCCTTTAGATCAGCGCGCTTTAAGGTGGCGAAAGTGAGTTTGGTTAATATAACGGTTTCTAGCAAAAGATTTCTTGCTGTTGGTCAGTCTATAGAGCATTTAGCCATTGCAGATTTCAAGTTAATCATTCCATCTAATGAGTTTGTATGTTTAGTGGGGCCTTCAGGTTGTGGTAAAACCACCTTGTTAAATATTATTGCTGGGTTGGATCAGGATTTTGTTGGAGAGATTGGCGTTGGGTTATCAGGTGCTTCTTTTAAAATAGGCTATGTGTTTCAAAATCCGCGTCTATTGCCGTGGCGGACAGTCCGCCAAAATATCGAGTTAGTCCAAGAGCGGTTTCAAAATGCTTATTTGATTGATCAATTACTTGATGTGATGCAATTGACGCAATTTCAACATGCATATCCAGAAAGATTGTCTTTAGGCATGAGTCGTCGAGTCGCTTTGATTAGAGCTTTTGCGGTTAATCCGGATTTATTGTTGATGGATGAGCCATTTGTATCTTTAGATGCGCCGACCGCGAGGCAGGTTAGGGACTTGTTGTTGGTGTTGTGGCAAAAGCGCCCACATACGGTATTGTTTGTTACGCATGATTTAAGAGAAGCTATTGCTTTAGCGGATCGCTTGGTATTTTTATCAGCGGCCCCTATGAGGGTTGTTGCAGAAATCACTGTGCCTATTGATAGGGCAGTTCGGAATAATGAGCAAGCTATTGAGGAATTTCGGCAACAGTTGCTTGATGATTATCCTGATATAAAGCGACTCTTGTAAACGAAGACTAAAAAGCCGGAGTTTTGGGCCCCGGCTTTAATAAAGCGAAAGTAGTCATTATTAAGCGATAGCTTTCACTTTTGAATTGAGTCTGCTTTTGCCGCGTGCTGCTTTATTTTTATGGATAATGCCTTTGTTGACTGCTGAGTCAATAATAGGAATTACAACTTTAAAGGCGGCTTGAGCTTTTTCTTTGTCGCCAGCGTTAACGGCTGCAAGTACTTTTTTTACAAATGTACGTAGATTACTACGTTGTCCGGCGTTGCGAATACGGCTTTTTTCCGCTTGTTTCGCGCGTTTTTTAGCTTGTGCTGTATTAGCCATAGTGTCTCAATGTGTTGATATGTTAGTAAATAGCCGTGCATTATCTTTTTAAATGCTATTATTGTCAACATAAACATTTGGAAAAAGGGATTCTCTTGGGTAGGCAACTTTTTAAATCTACTGTTTTAGTTAGCAGTATGACCTTAATTTCACGCATACTGGGTTTTATCCGGGATATGTTAATAGCAAGATTATTCGGTGTTGATGTTGCAACGGATGCCTTTTTTGTCGCTTTCAAAATCCCCAACTTTTTTCGGCGTTTATTTGCAGAAGGTGCTTTTGCACATGCTTTTGTGCCGATTATAGCTGATTACAAAGAGCAGGGTGTTAAGGTAGTTATACAAGCCTTTATCGATAGAGCGGCCGGAACTTTAGCTGTCTGTTTGTTGGTTTTAACGGTCTTGGGTGTATTGTCTACTCCGATTATCATATTTTTAATAGCGCCTGGTTTTGCGTTGCAAGGCGTACAATTTGAGTTAGCCTCTATATTGTTGCGAATTTGTTTGCCGTATTTGTTTTTTATCGGTTTAGTGGCTTTTGCGGGCGGATTATTAAATGCCTATGGTAAATTTGTGGTGCCCGCTTTAACACCTGCTTTGTTAAATATTTGCATGATCATCGCGGCGATTTGGTGGGCTCCATTAATGTCTCAGCCAGTTACGGCTTTGGCTTGGGGAGTTTTTGCGGCCGGAGTGGTGCAGTTATTATTTCAAGTCCCTGCTTTGTTAAGTGTAGGTTTGTTACCTCGATTTAAATGGGGCGGCAGTGATCCTGAAGTAAAAAAAATGTTGAGACAAGTTTTACCTGCTATTTTTAGTGTTTCGGTAACACAGATTAATTTGTTATTGGATACATTGATTGCTTCTTTTTTAACAGTGGGTAGTGTTTCTTGGTTATATTATTCTGATCGTTTAGTTGAGTTTCCAGTAGGCATGCTGGGCTTGGCTCTTGGTACCGTTATTTTGCCTCGCTTAGCAAAAAGTTTTGCTGAAAAATCTTCAGGGGCTTTTGCTAATACCTTAGATTGGGGCTTGCGTTTGGTATTTTTGTTAGGGATGCCTGCGACTATTGGTTTAGTAGTGTTGGCAGAGCCAATGGTTTCAACCTTGTTTCAGTATAAAGAATTTAGTCTGCAAGACGTGCATAATTCGGCAATGAGTTTAAGAGCTTATGCAGCGGGATTGTTAGGTTATATTGCCATTAGAGTATTGGTATCAGGATTTACTTCGCGTCATGACTTGCAAACTCCGGTGCGCTATGGGCTTTGGTCTATGGGAGTTAGTTTATTATTGAATGTGGTATTGGTCTTTCCTTTAGCACATGCCGGGCTGGCTTTAGCCACTTCATTGGGGGCTATGGTTAATGCGATTTTATTATTATTTAAATTACGTCAAGAAAAGATTTATCGTCCTACACCGGGTTGGGGGTGGTTTTTTGCTCGCGTGATATTGGCGAGTTCATTTATGTTTGTCGCCTTGTATTATTGGGTTGATGTTAATTGGTGGCAAGATTGGCAATCTACTGAGCGGGTTATCCAGTTGTTAAAATGGATCTTAATTGGTTTGGTAATTTATAGTGCTACTTTATTATTATCCGGTTTACGTTGGCGACATTTAGCGGATGACTACCGCATTTAAACGCGGTGCGTGATAGAATAAAAAAGTCTTTTCTACATCAAAAAATAATGCATTTAATTAGAGGCTTATCTCATTTAGAGTCATTTAGTAATGGCTGTGTTTTGACTATTGGTAATTTTGATGGCTTACACTTGGGGCATCAAGCCGTGATTAAAAAGCTGGCGGAGCGTGGCAAAGCCTTAGGTTTACCCGTGGTGGTCATGACTTTTGAGCCGCAACCTTTAGAATATTTTTTAGGCGATAATGCTCCCTCTCGGTTGATGTGTTTGCGCGAGAAAGTCATACAGTTTACTAAATTACCAGTTGATAACTTATTAATAGTCGGTTTTAATCGTGTCTTTGCAAACTGTGATGCGGAAGAGTTTATTGATAGTGTTTTAATTAATAAACTCAATGTTAAGCATTTAGTGGTGGGTGATGATTTTCGGTTTGGCAAAGCGCGACGCGGTAATTTTGCCATGCTTAAGGAAAAGGGCTTGCAGAAAGGTTTTACGGTTGATGATACGGGATCTTATCAACTTGCCGGTGTGCGGGTAAGCAGTACTTTGATTAGAGATGCCTTAAATGCCGGTGATTTAGCGCAAGCAGAAGTTTTGCTAGGACATCATTATTCTATCTGCGGTCGAGTAGCGCATGGCGATAAGCGTGGCCGAACGATTGGTTTTCCTACCGCTAATATACAGATGTTTAGAAAAAATACGCCGATTAATGGGGTGTTTGCGGTCACTATGTCAGGGATTGATGGGGTCGTGTTTGAGGGTGTGGCTAATGTCGGGACGCGTCCAACGGTAGATGGCGGATCTAAAGTTATTTTAGAAACGTATCTATTCGATTTTGATAAGGAAATCTATGGGCATTATGTAGAAGTACATTTTCATAAAAAGATTAGAAATGAATTACGATTCAATTCAATAGAAGAACTAAAAGCCCAAATATTAAAAGATGTGGCTGAGACTAAAAAGATTTTTGCTGAGATAAAAAGGTTATGACTCTAGATTATAAAAAGACCCTCAACTTACCCAACACTGAGTTTCCTATGAAAGGAAATTTGGCTCAACGCGAACCAGAGCGCTTAAAGAAATGGACTGAAGCTGGTTTATATCAAAAGATTAGAGCTACGTTTGCTGGGCGTCCGCCGTTTATATTGCATGATGGCCCACCGTATGCAAACGGAGAAATTCATATTGGTCATGCCGTTAATAAGGTTTTAAAAGATTTTATTATCAAGTCTAAAACCCTGAGTGGTTTTGATGTGCCTTATGTACCTGGCTGGGATTGTCATGGTCTACCGATTGAGTTAATGGTAGAAAAGAAAATCGGTAAAGCG
>CAIVAH010000183.1 GCA_903903765.1 uncultured Methylococcaceae bacterium | reverse complement strand
TTCGGCAATGCCCGATTCTTCGATAATTTCGATGAGTTTTTTTATTTTTCTAATATCCATTATTTAGGGTCTCTCGGTTAATATCTGATGAGCGGCCTGTAAGGCCAGTAGGTATCCTGTTGCACCTAATCCTGAGATAACCCCAAGGGCAATATCTGAGAAATAGGAGTGTTTTCTAAAAGGTTCGCGTGCATACACGTTTGATAAATGAACCTCTATAAAGGGGATTTTTGTAGCCAACAACGCATCTCTGATTGCCACACTAGTGTGGGTGAAGGCAGCAGGATTGATAATGATAAAATCAACTTGATCTTTGTATGCATTGTGAACATGCGCAATGATTTCATGTTCGGCATTATTTTGATGAAATTGCAGATGATGCTGTAATTCTGTTGCAGTCGTTTCTAGTAAGTCTTGAATATCCGCTAGCGTTTTGTTTCCGTAATGGCCGGGTTCTCGCACCCCTAGTAAATTTAAATTGGGCCCATTAAGTACAGAAATTTTTGCCATTTATTATTGTTATGTGGTTTTGTAACAAAAAAGATGGGTAATTTTACCTTGTTTAAGCGTTTTGTCCAGATAAACTGTGGTTATGATCATATAGTTGCAATATCGTGCCAAACTGTCAGAGTTTAAGCACTTATCGCGACATGTCTGGATAAAGCTTGTGGGGTATTAAGCGCGTTGATAGGCTTAACTTTACGGTTTTATTACATTTTTACGTATTTATAGAAAAAGTGTTTGGCTATTTCTGCCGTACATAAATATAAGCTGACAATCAGACCAATTAAAGCAATTAATGTTGGAGGCAACGGCACAAAACCTATTAACTCGGCTAGAGGTGTATAAGGCAGACAGAGAGTACTTAGAACAATACTTAAAGTGGCTAAAGTTAAATAAATACTGGGTCGGGATTTAAAGACAGCTTGGCTACTACGTACTACAAAAACAATTAAAGACGCGGATAATACCGATTCTGTAAACCAAGCGGTTCTAAATTCCTCGGGTGAAACATGTAGCAATATGAGCAAACCAAAGGTGAGGTAATCATAGATAGAACTAACCCAGCCAAATGTCATCATAAATTTTCGGATAAATTTGATGTCCCAGCGTCTGGGTTGTGCGATCATTTCGGCATCGACATTATCAGAAGCGATGGTCATTTCTGGAAAATCGGTCAGTAGATTTGTCAGTAAGATTTGTTTAGGTAACAAGGGTAGAAAGGGTAAAAATAAAGATGCCCCAGCCATGCTAAACATATTGCCGAAATTAGAGCTAGTGGCCATAAAAACATACTTTAAGGTGTTAGCAAAGGTGATACGTCCCTCTTTGACACCTTGTACTAATACACCTAAGTCTTTTTCTAGTAAGACGATTTGGGCGGTTTCTTTAGCAACATCAGCTGCACTATCAACAGAAATCCCCACGTCGGCTGCATGTAAAGCAGAGACATCATTAATGCCATCTCCCATATAACCAACCACAAAGCCGGCTTTTTTTAAGGCTAAAATAATACGTTCTTTTTGGTTGGGCTCTACTTCAGCAAATAAGTCTACAGCAGCGACTTGATTCATGAGGGCTAAATCACTCATGTTATGGATTTGTGGGCCGGTTAATACCACATGATCTGCTAAGCCCAGTTGTTGACTGACTGTTTTGGCAACGAGGTGATTATCACCTGTGATGATTTTAAGCGTAACATCTAAGTCGCGTAATTGTTTGATAGTAGAAGCGCAGTTTGTTTTAGGCGGATCAAAGAAGGTCAAGAAGCCAAGAAAGCATAACTCTGCTTCATCGGTATTATTGAGTGTGGTTTGCTGGCTTATGACTTTGTAAGCAAGGCCTAGGGTTCGAAAACCTTCTTGGCTAAATTGCTCATAGTGTGTTTCGATTTGGGATTGAATAGTTTCTATAGGAATGATTGAACCATCAGGGGCTTCTGCTGTTGTACATACCTCTAAAATATTGCTTAACGCGCCTTTTGTGATTAATAAGGTATTGTCGTGATCTTTGATTAATAAGCTTAGGCGTTTTCTGTAAAAATCATAAGGAATTTCTGCGAGTTTTTGAGTGTGTTGTAGCTCAAAGCTTTGATGATTTCTGATAGCTTCATCGATGGGGTTTTTAAAGCCAGTTTCATAATAAGAATTTAGATACGCATAGCGATTAACTTTAGAACTCGGGTTAGCGTTGATATCTAAAGTGCC
>CAIVAH010000182.1 GCA_903903765.1 uncultured Methylococcaceae bacterium | reverse complement strand
TACCGCTGCTGTGACAGCTGCTCCAACTTACGCAGCTGCAATTACTACCGCTGCTGTGACAGCTGCTCCAACTTACGCAGCTGCAATTACTACCGCTGCTGTGACAGCTAATCCAAGCGCCGCCACTGCAATTACTGCTGCTGCTGTAACTGCTGCACCAAGTTCCGCTGCGGCTATTACAAGTGCCGCTACAAGTGCCGCTACAACTGCAGCAGGTACAAACGCTACTCAAGCTCAAACTGATGCAATAGTTGTAGCTGCTGTAAATGCTGTTGCCAGTACGGCAACAACATCAGAAAGCACAACCAACGCCAACGCACAAACTGCTGCTATTATTTTAACCGCAGCAACTCAATCTTGCGTAGGTAGCACTAACCCAAACTGCGTAACTGAAAAGACAACAGAACTAACTAATCAAACATCAAATCCTGAAGCTGTTGACGCTGCGACTCCAAATGTATCAAGCCCGAATTAATAACTAATTGAGATAAGAATATGAAAATCAATAATACCCTGAGTAAAACAATCAATATATTGTTATTCGGTACCATCAATTGTACTGGCGTAGCAATGGCTTATGATTCAAGTGACGATGCGAAGCTAGTAAAAGAACGTAGCCGAGAAGATTATGCACAGCAAGGCGTACATGTTGGCAGCTTTACAGTGCTACCTAAGATGGAACTTAAAAATGAATACATATCAAACCTTTACTATCGCGACTCAAAATCTAGCCCATTAACTGATAGCTACATTGCCCATTACAAACCCGGCTTGAATATTAATTCAAATTGGAATCGTCATGCCTTAAACTTTATGGTGGATAGCGATTTAACTCAATACTCTGCTCAACCCGATCGTAACGACTACCAAAACGTCCAAACACAATTAGATGGACGTCTTGATGTGCTTAGAGACAGTCATTTTGATAGCGCATTTGGCTATAACAAATTAACTGAAAACAGAGGCTCACCGGATCAAATATCAGCATTAACACCCACCATCTATGACACAAAAGTGATAGATAATTTCTATAATCATCGTTTTAACCGTATCAGTACAAGAATGGGTTTAAATGCTACTAGATATGATTATGATAATGTATTAACTGGCGCTGGTACCATTCTAGAAATGTCAACCAGAAATCGTTGGATGTATACACCTGAAATCCGTTTAGGTTATTTCATTCAACCTCAATATGAAGCCTTTGTTAAATTTCAATATAAAGAAGCGGCTTACGATACTGATACAAAATCAAACGGAACTGGCGCTGGCATCAATCGTAACTCAACGGGCTATAATGCTTTAACAGGTATGGCTTTTGATTTAACTGATTTAGTAACTGGCGATATCTCAGTAGGTTATATCGAACGTAATTATGAAAATGTAAATTTAGCAACCATTAGTGGTGTAAATGGTTTCTTAAATCTAAAATGGCGTCCAACCACATTAACGACTGTTAATGGTCGTGTTTATCGTGAAATTAACGAAACCACCCAGTTCGGTTATGCAGGTACCTTCAGCACAGGCGTTGGCTTAGGTGTTGAACATGAAATTACGAGAAACTTTGTATTCCATGCAGGCGGTGATTACAGTAACCTAGATTATAAAGTTTACAATAATATAGCGCCACGTAACGATGATATGTTAAGTGGCAATATTGGCACCAAGTATTTATTAAATAAAAACTTTAATGCTGATTTGTCATATACCTACCAAAATCGTAATACCGATGCGTTAAATGCAAACTATGATATCAATCAAGTGATGCTGAATCTAAGAGCACAATACTAGGATTTGCTGTACTATATATTTATTCATAGACCGCCTAACCTTGTGAGAAAAAATGCGTTTTTATAGTTTATGTCGTTATTCAGGCTTAGTTATTGGCTGTGTATTATTCTTTAATACAAATGTTTCTGCAAATGACAGAATTGATTCAGTTGTACCAAGTGAATCATCTGTTGAAGAAGGATACAAACTAGGCTCTGGTGATTTAATTAAAATTACGGTGTTTAATCAAGAAGAACTCTCTGGTGAATATACTGTTAATGGTGCTGGTCAAATTGCCTTGCCATTAATCGGTGATGTTAATACTAAAGATTTAACTGTTAAACAAGTTGAACTTAATATCGCAAACAAGTTAAAACCTGATTACTTGCTTAATCCCAAAGTAAGTGTTCAGGTTTTAAATTACCGACCCTTCTATATACTGGGTGAAGTAAAAGAACCGCAGTCTTACCCCTATGTAGACGGCATGACCTATCTAAATGCTGCTGCAATAGCGGGTGGTTTTACTTACCGTGCCAAAGAAGATCATGTCATGGTAATACGCGCAAAAGACCCTCAAAAAAAGGAAATACGTCTTAACATGGATGACAGGGTAATGCCCGGAGATGTTATCCGCGTTGAAGAAAGATTTTTCTAAAAACTATCTAAGAACAAATAATCTCATTAAAACAATAGATTATTTGTTCTTAAACTATCTTGTATTACTGACATACAAAATATTAAATATATCTAAACTAATTCAATTTCAATCCAGAAAATGTATTAAATAATTAGCCCATTAAACCTAAATACTTACATAAATAGATAACTGTGAAAGAATTTAAAGAAATTTCAACATCAAATGACGAATTAACCCAAACAGATAATACAGAGATTTCTTTATCGAGCATTATTAATGTTGTTTGGCTTAGAAAAAAACTATTACTTAGCGTAACCAGTCTCATCTTCTTACTTTCAGCGTTATATATTTTTCAATTAGTTCCCCGTTATACAGCTACCACCCAACTTTTAATTGGCATAAACTCTGCAAAAGTGGTTGATATTCAAGAAGTAATGACAGGCAGTTTAAATGGTGATTCTGCCGTTATTGGTGAAATGGAAGTTATAAAATCTAGAGAACTTGCTCGTAAAATTATAGAACACTTGCACCTAGATCAATATGAAGAATTTAACCCTAAATTAAAAAAACCAGGTTTTTTTGATGAATACGGCCCAAAAAACTGGTTACCTGATTCATGGAAAGAGGCATTTGTATCGAATAAAATTGACACACGATCTGATGAAGAAAAAGCCGAAGAACACTTAACCAATTTAACGAATACTTTCTTGTCGAAAATCACTGTTTCACAAGTTAAGCGATCTCAAGTTATCACGATTTCAGTTGAAACCCAAGATCAAAAGTTATCATCAATCATTGCTAATGACATTACTGATAAATACATTGTAGGTCAATTACAAGCGAAATTTGATGCCACTAAAAAAGCGACTGATTGGCTAAACGGCCAATTAGGTGACTTAAAAGACAAGTTAGATAAGTCTGAACACGCAGTTGAAGATTATAAGAAAAACAATAATCTTATTGAAGTGAGTGATGGCACAGGGCTTTCACAACAACAACTGTCAGAAATTAATAGTCAATTAATAAACTCTCGTGCGCAACGAGCAGAAGCTGAAGCAAAATACCAACAAGTAGAATCAATATTACAAAGCGGTCGTGACATAGAAAGCGTAGCGGAAGTACTAAACTCAGGCTTAATTTCTTCACTACGCACCCAAGAAGCTGAAGTTCAACGTAAATACTCTGAAATGTTAGTTGAATATGGATCACGCCACCCACGCATGATTCAAATGCAAGCTGAACTTGGAGATATCAAAGCTAAAATAGCTTTGGAAGTTAAAAAAATAGCCAGTGGCTTAAAGCATAATCTTGATGTTGCTCGTGCTCGTGAAAACTCACTTGCCAGCAGCTTACATCAAATTGAATCAAAGAATACCGGCAACAATCAAGCTGAGATAAATTTACATGCCTTAGAGCGTGAAGCAACCGCTAATAAAACGTTATTTGAAACATTCTTAGGTCGCTTCAAAGAAACCGCGTCAACGCAAGGCATAGAACAAGCCGATGCTCGAGTTATATCGTTTGCTGAAATCCCACTCAGTGCGTCTTTCCCTAAGAAAAACCTGATGCTTACCGTCAGTTTTATTGGCGCGCTGTTTTTTAGCATATTTCTCATCTTTATCCTTGAAATGTTGCACCCAGGCGTCAGATCGCCAGAACAAATCGAGGAACTATTTAATATGGCAACACTCGGTATTGTGCCAAGAGTAGCCAATTTAAGTGTACCGGTACATCAATATTTAATTGATAAACCACAATCCGCTTTAACAGAAGCAATCAATACACTGAGAATATCACTATCTCTACTAAACCCAGATTCAGAAGTTAAAACCGTGTTAGTCACCTCTTCTGTTCCAGGAGAAGGTAAGTCTACTTTATGTAGTTTACTATCACGACATACGGCTTCAGCTGGTAAAAAAGTGGTGCTGGTTGACTGTGACTTAAGAAGACCTACTATAGGTAAAATTTTCAATCTTGAAAAAACCACACTCGGATTAACAGACTTATTAATGAATCACGATTTAAAAATTAGTGATGTTTTAGTCAATGATCCTGTAACTGGTCTAAAAATACTGACACGTGGTCATTCGGCTTATGTGAATCCAAGTGATTTGTTTGCTTCACAACGCATGAAAAATATTTTAGAAGAATTACAAAGCCAGTTTGATTTGCTCGTTTTAGATTCTGCCCCTGTTATGGCCGTACCCGATACTCGAATATTAGCTGGCGTTGTAGACAAAACCATATTCGTTCTTAATTGGAATACTACGCCTAAGAAAGTCATATCAAGTGCGTTACAAATATTCAGTAAAGATGGTAATAATAATATTGCAGGCATTGTTTTACAGAAAGTTAATCTAGAACAATATGGCAAATATGGCTATGGAGATTCTGGTTATTATTACTCTTATGGTCGCTATAAAGACTATTACACCAGTTAAGAAACATGGAGTTGAATAATAAAATAACTGCAGGCATCGGGATATTATCTTGTTGCAGTTTATTGTATTTAGCAACCCCACGCTTTATATCAAACCTTTCTGCAATTTATCCAGAAACCGCCTATAAACAACTAGACACCCTGATACCAAGAAATATTCTTGAGAATTGCGTCGCGGATTTAGTTGATGCGGTTTCTTGGCAAAAAGACCCTACTTTTTTTAAAAAACAAGGGGTCTTTTATCTTAAAATAGTTGAACAAATACCATTAACCTTATCAAATGAAAGATCAATACAGCTAAAACAAGCACAAAAATCATTTATAGAGGGGCTAACGCTATCACCTGTTGACCCAATTGCATGGTATCAACTCGCATATGTTGACAATTTATTAAATGAACCCATAGAGCACATAATTAATGATTTAAGACTGTCATATTACGCAGGCAGAGTAGAGCCTGAATACACAATGCCTAGACTGAAATTAATTTATCGGTACTTAACTAGCTTACCTGAAGATTTAAAATCTATACTCAATAATCAAATTTCTTTAGCTTGGCACTATAATCCTCAAGATTTAATTGAATATTCAGCCAAACACCCCGACTTTAAAAAAATGGCTGATAATTATTTTAATATCTATCCCGAAGAAAATAGTAAATTTAATAAACAATTAGCTAACTATATTAAAAAACACCCCTAAATCTAACAAAAATAATTTGCCTTCTAAATTATTTATTCACCACCCCTTCGAGGTCTTGAATGTAGATTAGGATTAGACTTACTGCTTCTTGGAGGTCTTGGCAACCTAGGTTCTTCAGGTGGTAAAGGTGGAGCCACCTTATCCGCTTCAAATCCACTGATTTGCTCTCGCCTAATCGCAATGCCAATCAACTTCTCTACTAGTTTTAAGGCTGATAATTCATCATGCGAAACTAAAGATATTGCCTTACCAGCCTCACCTGCCCTACCCGTACGACCAATTCTATGCACATAATCTGCTGACGACCTAGGCAATTCATAGTTAACCACATAAGGTAATAACGCAATATCAATACCTCTTGCAGCCACATCAGTGGCAACTAACACTCTTATTTGCCCTGTTTTAAACCCCGCTAAAGCAGTTGTTCTGGCCCCTTGGCTTTTATTTCCATGAATTGCAGCTGCTTTAATATCAAGTTTATTTAATTTTTCGGTGAGTCTATTAGCACCATGTTTAGTGCTCGTAAACACTAATACTTGTTGCCATTGTTCTTTTTTAATCAGATGACAAAGTAATTCTGCTTTCTGTGTTTTATTACATAAAAACGCTACTTGCTCAACAGTATCGGCTGCAGTATTTCTTGGCGCCACTTCAATTTTAACGGGATTAACAAGCAAACCTGTTGTTAGCTTTCGGATATCTTCTGAAAATGTCGCAGAAAATAATAAGTTTTGGCGTTTTTTAGGGAGTAATGCGATGATTCTTCTAATATCGCGAATAAAACCCATATCTAACATTCGATCAGCTTCATCCAGAACTAAAGTTTCGACTTTATCTAACTTAAGTGCATTTTGGTTTACCAAATCGATTAATCTGCCGGGCGTTGCTACTAAAACATCAACGCCTCCTCTTAAGCGCATCATTTGGGGATTGATCTTTACGCCACCAAATACAACATCTGTTTTTAACCTAGGATGCAAATGCCGACCATATTGACTCACAGATTCACCAACTTGTGCAGCAAGTTCTCGGGTCGGCGTTAAAATTAACACCCTAGTTGGCCTGTTAGATGCATAGTGTTGTTGTGATAAGCGTTGCAATAGTGGTAAAGTAAAGCCAGCTGTTTTACCAGTTCCTGTTTGCGCAGCGGCTAAAAGATCATGTCCTTTTAATACGACTGGAATTGCTTGTTCTTGTATGGGAGAAGGATTAGTATAACCAGCTTCTGCAATAGCTTTTAATAACGGATCTGATAATCCGAGTTTTGTAAATGGCATTATATTTTCTCAATGAATTGTAGCAATTGTTTTATCTACGACTATTAGTAAACACGCACAATAGTACAATAATAAGTAAAACAAGCGCCTTGGAGGACTTTTGAAAAGCCAATAATCTATCTGGGAGCTTAAAACAAGAAATTGATTAATTGAACTTACTTAGAAACTAACTTCTTCTATAATAAAAATGTATTTAAAACTTACCTTGGGTGTAATAATAACATGAACCCCCAATGGGTAATAGCGCAAATCTTTACAACATTGAATACTACTTTGATAAAAACCATTAAAAATCTATTTACTTCTAAAACAACTCATCTCGAGCTAATTGGCTTGCCTGCCGATAATCGTCTGTATTGTATCGGCGATATTCATGGTCGAGAAGATCTACTGGCACAATTACATGATTTAATCTATGCAGATGCTGAAGATTATTCGGGCTCTAAAACTATTGTCTATTTAGGTGATTATATAGACAGGGGCCCTGATTCAAAGCAAGTTATTGATTTATTAATTGATAACCAACAACTCAACACTTTTAAGAAAGTTTATTTATTAGGCAATCACGAACAAGTTTTATTGCAATTCCTTCATACGGCAGATCCCAATATTGCAAACGATTGGTTTAAATTTGGTGGCATTTCCACTTTAATGAGCTACGGAGTTCAACTAAGAGGAATACCAACTTTAAAAGATTTACCACGTATTCGAACTGAGTTGGCCAAAAAAATCCCTACTGAGCATATCAAATTCTATCAAAACTTAGCCCTATCCTACGAATCGGGTGATTATTTCTTCGTACATGCAGGGGTGAAACCTAAGATAAAATTAGATAATCAAAGCCAAGAAGATTTACTCTGGATTCGTGATGAATTTATTAACAGCAACTTATTTCATGGTAGGATAATAGTACATGGTCATACGGTTAAACAAGAGCCTGAATTATTAAGCAACCGAATTGGTATTGATACGGGCGCATACAACACCGGCGTACTTACCAGTGCAGTATTTGAGGGTTTTGATTGTAAATTTATCCAGACTAATTCACGATAGTTTCTAAATTTGAATTATTTTAATTTTATAACTATTTTCACTAGGTCATTGAAAATCTGCTTACACTATAGTAGATTTACGTAAAAGATTGTCGTTGTAACCATTTTTAGTTGCTCTTTCCGCACCTTGAAGATTAACCTAGCACATTATTTATGACTATAAGCTTACTACTGACAACCTGCCTATTATGCATAGGCTGCATTTTATTATTACGACCCTTAGCGATTAAAATAGGTTTTTTTGATCATCCCGATGAAAGAAAGCAACACACTAATCCAACCCCACCCATAGGTGGTCTCGCCATCTTCATAAGTTGTTTATTACCTTTACTTTTCTTCGATATAAACTTACCGCAAAGCTACGCCTTTATTGGGGCAATCACCTTACTAGTATTGGTCGGGGTTATAGATGATCATCGCACACTCAGTGTCAAAGCCCGCTTATCTGCGCAAATTATAGCGGCACTTATCATGTCCGAATTAGCGGATGTAAAAATTACCGAATTAGGTGATTTAGTGGGTACAGGCCCTATTCATTTAGGAAAATATGCAACCTTTATGACTATATTCGCCGTAGTTGGGGGTATTAATGCCTTTAATATGATAGATGGCATAGATGGGTTATCTAGCAGTTCCGCTTTATTATCAATCGGTTTAATGACACTATTAGCCGCTTTTTTTGGTAACGATTTGATCTTAAATCTGGGTTTGATATTTATAGGGGCATTAATTGGTTTTCTGTGCTTTAACTTACGCGCTTTAGGCAGAAAAAAAGCCGCTATCTTCTTAGGCGACTCGGGCAGTACTTTACTAGGATATGTGGTGTGCTGGCTTATCATAAGTGGCTCACAAGTCAGTAATTCACTGATTACACCAACACTTGTCTTATGGGTGATTGCCCTTCCCTTATTCGACTCTATCTGTATTATGATGCGTCGCATACACAAAGGCAAATCACCTTTCTCCCCAGACCGTGAACACTTACATCACGTATTACCTATGAAAGGCTTTAGTGTTAATGAAACGTTAATCATTATCTTAACACTGTCCGCATTACTCTCTGGTACTGCAATAATAGCCAGCCTATTTTTTAACGTCAGTGACAAACTATTATTTGCCACTTTTTTACTTTGCTTCTGTTTATTTTATGGATTTATGCATAAAACCATTACTGTAGACAATTAAGCACAAGTGGGATGTCTCATTATATTTCTTAGAACATACACAATTTGCTCAACAGGTTTTCTTTTGTAATGTCTCATAATTTCATTTACTTTATTATTAACTTGGTCGTGCATATGAATTTTATGTTGCATGGTAACTCTCCTACTAGAAAAAATTAAATTATCACAATTATCTATAACTACGCATTTGCCCAACTAATACCCCTTGTATTTGTACTTGCTCAGGATGATAGGTAAAAGCGCTCATACTTTCGTTAGCGGGAACTAACATTAATTTTTCTGAACTTTGTTGATCGATGAACTTAAGTGTAGCCTCTGAATTATCAATTAAAGCCACCACAATTTCGCCATTTCTAGCATGATCACGCTGTTCAATAACTACCCAATCCCCATCATAAATACCGGCATCAATCATAGATTCGCCTTTTACTTGCAACACATAACAAGGTTTATTAGTCTTTAGAGCATCAGGTACGGACATATAACTAACCGTCTCTAAAGCCTCAATTGGCTTACCTGCGGCAATAGTTCCTATAAAAGGCAAACCGAATGCTAATTCATCTTCCGCTTGATCTTGAATAGTTAACCTAACACCCGCTTGTTTATTGCCTGTAAAAGGCTCTACTAAACCCGCGTTGATTAGAGCCATTATGTGTTTGTATAACGAACCTCTAGATGCCATACCTAAATGCCCACACAATTCATCTAAACTAGGAGCACAGACAAAATTATCTGCGTTATCTCTTAGATAGTTATATATTTCGGTTTGACGTCTCGTTAATACAGTCATCGCTAATAATTTATTTATGATGTTGGTATTATCTTATCAAGATAATTTTAAAATGCAAGAAAAAGAGAACAAAAAGAAAACAAATTATGCAAGAACTACGATTTATTTCGCTAAACAAGCTCAAATGGCTTTTATATTTATTAAATTTAGCTCTCTGTCCTATGGCATTTGCCCAAATGCCCTCACCTCAAACCTTATTTTCGCAACTCGGCATCAGTGATAATGATATTCAACAGATTAATCAAGGCGACATTGGTTTATTTAATGTAACAAGTCTTTTAGAAACAGAACTCACGGCAGGAGTCGACCATCAGCAATAATCTCCTCCTTAAACCGCTTGATACTTTAACATCGACGTTTTGCCCACCATAATATCCACTGCCTTTAACAACCGTTTAAAGACAGATTCTTGAATATAAGGGATATTATGTTTTTTACACAAGGCCTGTACCTGCGGCTGTACTTTTTGATATTGGCTCAAGGGCATATCTGGCCACAAATGATGTTCAATTTGATAATTTAACCAGCCATAGAAAAAGTCATTTAAATTAGAACCGGTAGGATAATTAACAGAACCCAATATTTGACGGAGATAAAACTCACCTTTACCATCGGTTTTATCATCAAAGGCCATGACATCATCACCCGCATGATTAGGCATCATCACTAAAAAACTGTGCATATTTGTCAATATTTCAGCCAAAACAGAGTTAATCAACACACTCATAACCGCAGTAGTACCTAAAGGCAAAAATACAGCTGGTAATAAGACAAAACGATACGCCGTATAAGGTAAAACACTCTTTAACCATAATGCTTTGCCTTGTGGCGTAAAAAAACTCCATGCCCCTAAACGTGTCATAACAGGTTCTGGCTCACCCATTTTCTGTGCGGCTTCTAAACACAATTCTTTATGGGTCCTGGGTGTGTAATACACAATTTTCCAAATACCCGAAAACAGCGCCACTATTACATAACGTTGCCACATAGGCCGCTTCGATTGTCTTAACCATTCCATATTATGTTGTGCATTATTAGGATCTTTCTTTTCACCCAAACTGTAATGATGCAACTTATCATGCTCATAATGCCAACCTGCTAAAGTCATCCAATCTGGCCAATCTAAAAAGCGCCGCCAACCTTGCGCAAATTTCTTGCTGGTATAGTTAACTTTTTCGCCAGCAATTTTATTGTAAGCTTTATGACTAATAGGATGACCCACCTGGGTCCAACGCGTAAAACTACCCTGACTAATCAATAAAGCAGAAATCGGATTAGGCATAAGCCACGCTGTCGCATATCCCAAAATAGTACAAAACCTCCCCCAGCGTTCCATTTTAGCTAAATGTTTAAAATCAGCATCTCCAGTATTCGCTAACGATTGTTGATGTATCTCACTAATGTCTTTGGCCAATTGCTGACGATCGACTACTTGATAACTCTGTAAACTCAAAACGGCGGTGTCCTTTTAATAATATAAGCGAAAACGTCAGGCAAAAAAAAAGCCCTACATACCCATGTAAGGCTTCTAATCTAAAAACTGTACAATCGCTGGTATTCTAAAGGAGAACCCAGATAATATCGACCTTTCTAGCTATAATTCTATAAAACTTAAAATAAGCGTAATATCCAATAACTACGTTCTGGGTAATTTAAATCTCGCACCGGCAATTCTACAAAACCTTGCTTAACATATAAATTTCGCATGCTTGTAGCCGTCAGATCTGTTCGGCCAATTCGATAAGTAAACTTCTGAGAACGCAACTCCGAAACCAGCCTCGCAGAGAGTTGTTCTGCAATCCCAAGGCGGCGGTATTGAGCTCTTACGCCTAAACCGCCCACATAAAAAGTTCTTTGCTTATCATTAGCCAGATAATCTAAAGCATAACCCCCAGAAATTTTAAAAAAAGTCTGATCTCTAGGATCAGCAGACTCAGCCACTAACTCCTGCCCTAACAGATAACCGATCAGATGACCTTGCTGTTTGTGCCTTGCCGCCAGTAATATAGGATTCTTTCGCATCATTTCCACTCCTAAACCCAACATGATACGAGCTGGAGAATAACTTTCATTCCAAGGTGGCTCACTAAACACTTCACAAATAATGTCTGCTAATTCAGCAACCAACGCCCCCTGTTCATCTGCTCTTATATCAGCAAGGGAAATAGTTTGAACATG
The DNA here is from genome assembly GCA_903903765.1 of uncultured Methylococcaceae bacterium. Lineage (GTDB taxonomy): Bacteria > Pseudomonadota > Gammaproteobacteria > Methylococcales > Methylomonadaceae > Methylobacter_C. The sequence goes on along the minus strand of CAIVAH010000182.1, from coordinate 16,552 downwards.
AAACAGATCACTCATAAACCACTATGACTTTTTGGTGAATAATCGGTATGCAATAAAACCTGTAATTAAAATGATAGGAAATAAAGCCACAGAAAACATTGCCGGCGAGCAACTCTTCGTACAATTGCTTAACATAATCAAAAACACAAACACTAAAACCCCTAACGCAGTTAGCACTCTCATCAAAAATCCTCCGCTTATATATTTAGTTACACGCTTATGGTAACAACTTATACAAGAATTTTTTACAAAAGCAATTTGTGCTGATCCGTTAAGGTAGTAAACGTTTTAGTGAGTCTACTAAAACGTTTACTGCGCTACTATTTGTGTTTAGGAGTACACCTTTATTGTTAGGGGATGTAGCCTAATAGATTGTACCTTCACCTTATACTTTTCCCAGCCCACACATGTTAAATACCCACCACTAAAATAAAAAAGTCCGACAGAAAACTATTTAATAAGCATACTAAATAGTTTTCTGCTTTCCTGATAAGTGTTTATAAGCTTACTAATACCTTGAGTAAAGCTATAAATATAATTTGCGCGGGTAAAGTTTTGCACACTTAATCAAATTGATGCCAGCCTATTAGAAAAACAATAAGCAGTAACGACGATATAACAAAAGCGCTTAATGGCAAAGAATTCTTTTTAAACGTCATAAAATAGATACTTGCGTGACATTGCGAACACTTAACATAAAGACCTTTATCTCGACAACTTACACAAATCACAGGGTAGTTTTTGCTTTTATCAAAAGTCACCGTGCCTTGTTTATGACAATGCGCACACGTTAATTCAGAAATATTTTCTTCATGCCCACAATCAGCGCAGCAATATGAAACACTCTCCAGTTTTTTACACAGTTCTCTTAATTTCATAGTTATTAACACACTGGTTATTAAATGTTAAAGCAACACCCTACTCATAAAGGTAAAAATTACCAACTTGAATACTATGTCAGCCAGAGAAACCATTCAAGCACTTAATTGTCAACAAATATCACAAGAGCGCCTCAATATCAGTTATCAATACACATTTATTAGTTCTGTCTAACACATCGAATTGCAGTGACATTTGTTGACAATCCAAACATAGAATCATCCCGCCATAAATGGTAATTTTGAACGCACTTAATAGAACAGACTTAGTGCTGATTATTAAGTTTGCTTAACTATTAAAAAAACAGCTACCCCCCCCCTCCACATTTAAAAAGGTGACTTCTATTCATGAAAAAATTATGTCATAGCATTATCGTACTACTGGCCACATCCAATATAGCCACAGCCGCGGAACACGCTGCCCCTTATAATTGGACAGGCGCTTATGCTGGGATCAACTTGGGTAGCATTTGGACAGAATCAAACCTAACCGCTAATCAAGAAAATTTTGTTTCAGAAAGCGGCACCTATCAACAAAAAATGAATTCAACCGACGTTAACCCTGGCTTTCAATTTGGCTACTTACATCAGTTGGAGCATAAAATTGTAGTGGGTGCTGAAGCCGATTTTAGCTACCCAGACACCAACAGTAGCTTTACTTCTGAATACCCAGAAATTAATGCCTATGATCACTTTAACGTACGCAATAACTTGCAAGGCTCTATGAAGCTGCGTATGGGCTATGCCATCGATCGCTTTTTACCCTTTATAAGCGCCGGTGTTAGTTTTGCCAGCATGGGATTACATTATGAAAATGAAGATCTCAACAGCGAAAACACCTACTCTACCTCAACCACTCAAACGGCTTGGGTACTGGGCGGCGGACTTGAATACGGCGTGCTTGACAACCTCTCTGTACGTACCGAATACATCTACAGTGATTACGGCAATGGCCTAAATATGAACATACCCGACCTGACAGGCGTTAATGACCCTGTGGGCGGAGCACATGCCAATATAGCAACTAAGTCAATATGGTCGTAATGCAGTTACTACCAACTCATTTGCTGGGCTTTGTGGCGATCGATTTGTGGCCAACCAATATGCTGGCATGTTAATATCGGGTCAATTACAAGTGAATGCTCAAACCACATCAGTAGCATCAAGTATTTCAACGAGTATGAGTGCAAGTTACGGCCTGAATTCACTCAGTGCAGCAGTGAGCTCTGCAAAAACAAATACCTCGGGTGGCGCACAAATATCATTTTCAATTAGAATGCTCGGTGGCGGACCTGGTGCAGTCAATATCATGAATACGGCGGTAGGAAGCAGTAACTATACTGGAACTGCTACTTATAATGATTTGTCTGCTTGTACTACTGGCTTTGATACGTCTGCCTGTAATGCTTTCACAACGAATCTAAGCGCACAAGCAAATAAAGCTAATACTCAATTTACGACTGATTTGTACGTAACAGGTAATGCCGCTAAAGGATTTTCTATATTACATACATTTGCTGATGGTGTTAGTGGTACAGCGACACCCTTACCTGCACCTGCCACCTCAGCAGCTATGGGGTATTTAACAGTAATGGATCCTAGCAACATCATTAGCGATGCAACAAATGCGCTAAATAATACGACGTCATTTTCTTTAACCACCAACAGCGCCTTACTGAGCTATAAAAATCAAATTATGACTTATTTAACCATTCTAAATCAAATAAATACGTTAAAGTTTAAAGCAACAAAACTAAATGCCGCATTAAAAGTTAATTCTGGGTATGATCCATATTTGGAAATAGATAGTCTTATTGCTCTTACAAATAATCTGGTTGCTGTGTATGGAGATGATAGAAATGCCATGGTTACCAATTTACAAACTTGTTTTACTACGGCAACGGCGACTACAGCATTAACTGATTGTGCTCCCATATTAAATCTTTATGCGAGTTATAATCCAGATTTAACTAGTAATATACTCACTGTTTGGGACTGGTATACTCAATCTTACAAAACTTTAGTATCTGGATTAACATCAACAGCGACTCAAGTTTTTTCCACAAATAACAATGCTACCTTTATTCAATCGGCACTACAAAATTCACTGGCCTTACAATATGTCTCTAAGTTTAATGCACATAATAGCGATCCTAGCGCTTCTGCCTATGCAAGTAATAATTTCGATTATCCAAATGATGTCCTTTGGGTGACGAATCTGCCAACAACATGGTTCTGTGAAACCCAGGATCCATATATTTGTTCTACGTTTGAGACGGCTAATATTCACAATACTCCCGACCCGGCTGGAAAACCCGCACTGATTACGTTTAATGACTATAACTGGCCGGGGCTGATGTATTACGGCAGTGTGATAAAATCATGGGTCAACCTTATACCCCTTGATTCACCCACTGCTGATATGTTTTCACTAACCACCTACGCCAGCCCATATCGCTATACCATATACCTCAGGGGTTTCTCACAATCATATGAATTTCCACCTACGGTAGCTTCAAAATTAGTTGCTTCGCCTAGCGGTTGTGTGCAGAACTTTGGGTCACCTTGTGGATATCGCCAAAATGCAAACGCTGTAGCTTCCACAACTACAGTTACTTCACCTAACCAATATATAACAACATCCAACGATATTGAACTTGTTCCAAAATTCTTTAAATAACCGCTGCTAACCAACCCACTAGGCTGCCTTTTGGCAGCCTAGTGCATTTAACTTAGGACAAAATGACAACACTTGCCAAACTTTTAATTGTTGATGACGATCCTCGGTTACGCGCACTTTTAAAACGCTTTTTAATTATTAAAGGCTATGAAGTAGACTGTGTCGAAGATGCCAAACAAATGGACTATAAATTAACCCGCTCCTTTTATGATTTAATTATCTTAGATTGGATGATGCCCGGTGAAGACGGCTTATCCGTGTGTCGTCGCTTACATGCACAAGAAAACAGCCCCCTTATTTTGATGTTAACCGCCAATGGTAGCGAAAATAATTCGATTGCTGGCCTAGACTGTGGTGCTGATGATTTTTTAACCAAACCGTTTAATGCTGACGTTTTAATTGCGCGTATCCAAGCTATTTTAAGACGTCGCCCACGCGTACCGACTGCTATACCCAATACCAATAGCGATCAAATACCCTTTGGAGATTACCTCTTAGATTTAGCACAACGCTGTGTATTTTTTAAAGACGAAAGGGTAAATTTAGCCCCCGGCGAATTCTCTTTATTAAAAGTATTAGCGCAACATATCGGTCACCCCCTCTCCAGAGAGCAATTAAGCTATCTTATTAAAGGTAAAGACAGTCCAGTTGATTGTCGCTCGATTGATACCCAGATGTATCGCTTACGGCTATTATTAGAAAAAGACCCTACCAACCCTGTTTATTTGCAAACCGTTAGAAAACTCGGTTATGTTATGGTTCAACAACCCAGCACCGCTTAATACTAATAAATGATAACCATGAAATACTTACCCAAAAGCTTATTTGGAAGGTTATTCTTAATAATCTTTGTTGTTATGATCAGTATGGTTATATTAATGAGGATTCTTTTTGCGCTCTATGTAAGCAATCAAGTAGGCCCACAATTTGGCCACCTGACTCAAACAGTTGGCTATTTTGCCGAAGAACTCGATGCTATGGGTTTTAAAGATGAGAATAACCGGTTTGCAGACCATTTAAAGCAAAACACGGGCCTCACGCTGTTATGGAACACGCTGGAACCACATGCAGAATTACCCGATATTAGTGTGTACAAGGCATGGCATAAGTCATTACAAAAAGCCTCAAACCAACGCATTACCATGAGTTATCAAGAACTGCCTGAAAAGACAATCTGGTTACATCATCATGCAGCCCCACAGTTTTCTTTAGGTATCCCAGAGATTTACCGAAAAGCCATTACAGAAATGTTAATAGTTTATTTAGTGATAGCGGTTTTGTTTTCATTAATTTCGGCCTTTATTGCCTCCCGATTTTTAAATCGGGCCTTAAAAAAACTCTCCACAAAGGTTCGACTGATTGGACAAGATATCAATATCGCTGACATCGATTCCGGTGGCCCCAAAGAAATTCGTGATGTCAGTTTAGCCATAACACAAATGCAACAAGACATTGATGCGATGATCAATAAGCAAACTGTGTTACTGACCAGCATTTCTCATGATTTAAGAACGCCGTTAACTCGTGTCCATATGGCCACAAAAATTATGCAGCATGAAGACACCGAATTAATCAATAGTATTTATGAAGATATAGTAGAAATGAACGATGTATTACATCGCTTTATTGAGTTAGCACGCTTTAATATTGAAGAAACCGAACACTGGCAAATTGGTAATCTACAGTTGTATATCACTGATATAGTAAATAAATTTAATAATTATAATGTAAAAATCAGCCTGTACTTTGGCGCTTTACCACTAACACGTTATAAACCAATGGCTTTAAAAAGCTATTTGTATAATTTACTTAATAATAGTATTAAACATGGCGGCGGTAACATTACTATCAGCTCAGAACGCATCGATGACAAGATACAGTTAATCGTCTCTGATGAAGGCCCTGGCTTTCCCTTATCTACTGAAGAACTCAGCAGTTATTCTGACTTAAATTTAGAGCATAATGAACTCAATGGTCTAGGTTTGCGTATTGTGCAATTAATTGCCAAACTCCATGAAGCCGAATTAATCCTCCGAAATAAACCTGAAGGTGGCGCCGAAGTGGTGTTAATACTCAGCACTTATATCGGATTAACTGAAGAAAACTAAATCAGAGTAAGCATAAAATATGACCGGTTTTTTAACACCCAGTGTTTTTAGTCAGGTGGTCGCTGCTGCGCCTTTAATTTCAATTGATTTGATTTTAAGATCTGCAGATCAACAAATTTTACTCGGCGAACGCTTAAATCGACCCGCGCAAGGCTTTTGGTTTGTACCAGGTGGTCGTGTCTATAAAAATGAAGCGCTGGATGCCGCTTTTATGCGTATAACGAAAGCCGAGTTAGGCATGGTTTTTAATAGATCTGATGCTGCATTTTTAGGGGTTTACGAGCATTTTTATGAAGATAGTCAATTTGGAGCGGAGCAAACTGATAGTTCTACGCATTACGTTGTTATCGCCTATTGCCTTGATATCGCATCAAAAGACTCAATTTCCCCCCCTCAAGATCAGCATGGTCAATACCAGTGGTGGGATTTAACGAGTATAAAGAATAGCCAGTCTGTGCATCGTTTTACTAAAGATTATTTCGAACATCTTTAACAACTTGAAACACTTTTTAGCTAGAAGTTGTCCAGCTAAAGCCAGCATCAAAGGTGGTGCAAGCAGACATAAAAAAACCGATTATCTCATAGAAACAATCGGTTATCTTATATTCATGGCGGAGAAGCAGGGATTCGAACCCTGGGAGGGGATCAACCCTCAACGGTTTTCAAGACCGCCGCTTTCGGCCGCTCAGCCACCTCTCCACAAGCCGTACATTGTAACCTAACCAATAAAAATTTCAACCCCTTTGTTAATTATTTACTCTGGTAACCAATATTTCAAGACTAGCTCTAAACTGGATAAATCAAACTACGTTACTTTGTTTCGATATTTTTACCGGGAATATAATCAGGTAATTGTTGCACTAAATCTTTCATAAAAGTTTGCAAGCGTTGATCAGCAAACTTTAAATCTTCGGTCTCACCTACACCAGTAACCAATCTAATTAAGGATCCATCAGTACGATTCATGCTTAAAGCGTCAGTAAACAAATACCATTTTACTAAGTACTCATTAGTAATTGATCGACCGCGTTGTTGAAACCAATAATACACTAATTGTTTGCTAGAGCCCTTTTGAATAACAACACGATTTACATTTAAAGGCATTCCATCTAACGGTATTTCAGGCAAGTTCAATTGACTAATATCCGTCATTTCCCAACCACCTCCCGGCATACAGCCTTTAGGCGAATGGACGGCAACCCCCCGACGTTGCGCTTGATAGTAAGCACTGTAAAAATTAACGCTTGCACCTGTGTCTTGCTGGACATAATTAATGATAGCGTAATCCGTCAACTTTAATTCTTTTAGATAAAATTGATCCAAATATTCGTTTCTACCTTGCCATTTAGCAAGTTGTAATGGGAAATTTAAAAACGGTTTACGAACCGGAATAATATCTTCTCGCTCTTGTATGTAATTAAATCCAACTGCTGTAACAAACAACACACCCAACAAAATGAATAATGCTTTGGTCAATACAGCCTTAGGGTTAGCATGTTCGCCTTCACTCAACCATTCAGTTGGTATTAAAACCAACTCGCTAAACGCTAACTTTGCCCCATTTAATCGAGAAAACAACCACATTTCGACAAATAACAGCGCCATACATAATAAAAACACTATCCAGCCTTCAAAATCATGTAAGAAACCCTCCGCCATATCAGTCCCCCAGTTATCAACCAAGATACCAATCACTCCGATGCGAAAACTATTCATGAAAATTGTGAGTGGAGCAGACGATAAAAAGATTAGGAACTTCTGCCAAACTGGCCCTTTAAATAAATAAGCGCACAAAAAGGACAAACTAGCCAACGGAAATAAATAACGCAAACCACTACAAGCATCAACCACTTGTAATTTGTAAACCCCTAAATCGATCACGTTACCTTCAAGGTAAACCATGATGTCACAAGCTCTGATAAACTCCACACCTAACCAGGAAGAGATCAACTGCAACTTAGCCGATAAATTATTCAAAATAAAGTTTGGAAACGGCACCATAAAAATTAGAAACAGCAGAGGAATGCCACCAATTTTTAATGCTTTCCATCCAAAAGCCATGGTAAAAATACCAAATAGACACATTATAAATGCATATTGTTCTAATGTTTTCATGGTCGCCAATCCGCCCAGAAAGCCTAAGACCAAGCCTAATGAGACTATACTTAAACCGGGGATTGCCGCTTTTAAATCCTCTACAAACTTTAATTCACTGCGACGTATCCACAAAAAATAAGCGGTGATCACTGGTATAAAAAAACCATGCCCATACTCTTCAACATCGATCCACACCTTAACCATTATCTTCAAACTACTTATAAAGGTTACCACCACCAATATAATGGCAGTAACCCAAAGTCCTAATAAAACAGGTTGCTTATTTAATAAACTATTCGTGTTAATTTGTGTTGATGAAGTCATATGAAATATACTGTAGGTATCAGCGAATAATGCACTGAATATAATCGGAATAATTGATATTTTTAGTTTAGCTGACAATTATAAGCCATCTTTATGAATAGCAAATGACAAAATACATCGGATGCTAACTAAAATAAATCAATTAACATCTTTACCCGAAGCTAATTGTCTTAATACTGACACAATTAACTCTTAAAATTAGGTTTATAATACAAAGGAAACTAAAATACTTTTATGCCCAGCTATCTAATTAACTCTATGGATCACAAATTAACATCTTTAAAAGCTATTACTCTCATATTTTTAATGTTAACTGTTTCACTCTCTTTTGCTGATGTCAAACCTGTAGAACCTGCCTCAACACCTAAGAAAGCATTAACTCAAGTTGCTGGAACAAACTCTGCACCCAAACCCACAACAAATGTTGCACCACCACCTCCGGCAAAAACCCCCAACACAGCTACTAATAACTATTTGCTCTCCCCAGGTGATTTTATTGAAATTTCGGTTTGGAAAGAAGAAGGCATGCAGAAAGAACAAACCCTAATTGCGCCAGATGGTAACATCTCTTTTCCCTTAGCTGGCACTATTATGGCAGCAGGTAAAACCATGTTTATCTTAGAAGAAGCGCTTGCGGCAAGATTGGCTGATTACATTTCAGATCCAGTGGTCAATATCAAATTATTACAAAGTAATGGCAATAGTATTTTTGTAATTGGTAAAGTCAATAAGCCCGGCCAATTCCCCACTAACCGACGTATTGATGTCTTACAAGCATTAAGTTTAGCGGGCGGCTTAACTGTATTTGCTAATGAAGGCAAAATCAATATTCAACGCCGTATTGGTAATACGGTTAAAGTATTTCCGTTTGATTATGATGATGTCGTGGATGGCGATGATCTTGAACAAAATATCATCTTAGAACCCGGTGACACTGTTAGCGTACCTTAATAATTAATTACCCTAAAATAACAGCATGAAACAAGGGTTATTGTTATCAGCTTTGCTTTTAGCTTGTTCATCAAGCATGGCTTTTGATTATTCTTTGCAACCCGTGCTGAGCACAAGTGAACGCTATACCAGCAACCTTTATCTTACGCCAAAACCTCAGCAAGATAATTGGATAACTAAAGTGTCACCGGGTGTTAATTTTGGACTTAGGAACGAGGATGCGCAAATAAATTCCAACTTTACTTGGAATCAGTTGTTTTATAACAATCAAAGTGCTTTGGATATCAGTGAGCAACTGTTTAATGTTGACTACAACCATCGTAAAGACCGATGGCAATGGGGACTTGATGGTTCGTTTAATAACCAATCATCATTAAGCTCAGAAGCTAGCAATCAAGGAACGGTGCTGGGCTATTCTTTAAAACAAGTCATGGCAAAACAACTCAATATTGCTCCCAATCTTTCTTATGCCTTAAGTGAATTGAGTTCTGTGAGCTTAAACTATACTTATGCTCAAACACATTACGAAAAAAATACTAATAGCTATTTAACTGACTATGATTATCAACAATTATCAGGTACTTATAATTATCTTTACACAATAAAAGACAAGCTGAATTTTACATTATCCGGCTCTCTATATGATAAGCCAATGAGTTTAAGCAGTAATTCCCAATCTTTAGATTACAGCTTATCCAATAATAATAATCAAGCCTCAATAGGCTGGCAACATTCATTTCCTCATCAATGGGTCAGTTATTTATCTTTAGGTTTAAACTATTCGCAATCCGATTTAACTCAAAATATACCTGCTCAATTAATATTTAACCCATCAGCATTAGATCCACAATACTATCCTTACACATTGATCCCGGAAACTAAATTTAGTAAAAGCACTACTGGTACAGGTCAAATCTACCAAGCATCGATACAAAAAAGTTTTGAACAAGGCTCTGTTTCTTTAGTGGGTTCGCAAAATCAAACACCAACTTCGCAAGGTTTACAAACCCAAACCCAGATATCAATCAATCCAAGTTATAGTATTAATGAGCGTTGGAATACTGGGCTTTCAGCGAGTTTCGCTATTTATGAAATGCCCACTACTCTCCCGAATTTCTCTTTAAATAGAAACTACACATCCTTCAGCCCTAATATCAACTGGCGTTGGATGCCAGAAGTTAATGTAGGATTATCTTATACCTACAGAGAGCAAATATATAAAAACAATATTTACAGTGCTCAAGACAATGGGCTCTTATTACAATTAACTTATCAACCACAAATAAACAATCAGGTGAAATAGCGTGGAAAACCAAGCAATCGACATTAAAGATTATTTCAATATAATCAAACGACGAAGCAAATTTTTATTAGTACCTTTCCTCGTTATCTCTATACTAAGCGTAGTACTCGCCGTAGTTTTACCTTCCGTTTACCGCTCTATGTCTACCATTTTGATTGAAGAGCAAGAAATACCTTCAGACTTAGTTCGCTCAACAGTCACCACTTTTGCTGATCAACGTATTCAAGTCATCAGCCAACGCATCATGACGCGCTCAAATTTATTAGAGTTAATTAATAAATTTGATCTATATTCAAAAGAACGCAAAACCAAATCTGAAGAACGCATTCTAGAAAAAATGCGCGAAAGTATTAGAGTAGAACCTCTCAGCGCCAACGTGATCGACAAACGTAACGGCATGCCGTCACTTGCCACTATCGCCTTTACCCTATCATTTGATAATGACAACCCAGCGTTAGCTCAAAAAGTAGCTAACGAATTAACCTCTTTATTTTTAAAAGAAAATATCAAATCGAGAACAGAATCAGCACAAAATGCGACATTATTCTTAAGAGAAGAAGCGGATCGTTTAAAAGAAAAAATTAACGAAACCCAAACTAAACTAGCTGTCTTTAAAGAAAAGAATCTGAATCAATTACCGCAGGTTTCCCAATTAAATCAACAAGAATTAACATCGTTAAATACGCAATTATTAGCGCTAGATAGTCAAGAAAGATCATTACATGAACGAGAGTTTTACCTTCAAGGTGAATTAACTCAAATAGATCCACACTCTATGGCTACCACTGCCAATGGCGCTAGGGTATTTGATACAAAAGATCGTTTAAAGCTACTTGAGTCACAATTTCCTTCTATGCAAGCGACTTATTCGGCCAATCACCCTGATGTTATAAAAGTTAAACGTGAAATTGAGTCATTAAAAAGACAAACCGGTGATAAAACTGATTTTAAAAAAATAAATGCAGAATTAACGACCAAAAAAGCACAATTAGCTTCAGCTATCAAACAATACTCCGAGAAACACCCTGATGTTTTAAGATTGCAAAAACAAATTGCTACCTTGCAAGAATCATTAACCGATGCAAATGATTCAGTGTCAACGTTTATCGATTCAAAACCCGATAACCCAGCCTATATTACTTTAAAGGCACAATTAGAATCGATTCATGCAGAACTGGCTTCCATTGCTTTTACACGCAGTAAACTAGCGCAAAAGGGCGACGATCTCCGTAAAAACCTCCGTCAAGCGCCTTTAGTTGAGAAAGAGTATATCGACTTACTACAAGACCTAGATAACAACAATATGCGTTATCGTGAAGTAAGTGCTAGAAAGATGGAAGCTGAAATTTCTCAGCAATTAGAAGTTGAACGTAAAGGCGAACGCTTTACCCTAATTGATCCACCACAAGAACCTCTTGAAGCATTAAGCCCAAATAGACCAGCTATTTTCTTCTTAGGTTTTGTATTTGCGATTGCCGGAGGTTTTGGCAGTGTATTTTTAGCAGAAATGCTTGGCGCAACTGTAAATAATGAGAAAACTATTACGAATTTATTAGGTGTTGCACCCTTAGCAAGTATTCCTTATCTTCAAAGTATGGAAGAGCAGGAAGGTGCCTCTAAACGCCGATACATTATCATTGGCATTACCTTACTCATTATTATAGTGGCCGTTATTGCCTTTGAATATTTAGTAATGCCTCTAGATGTATTTTGGTACAAATTACTGCGCGTTATCGACAATATATAACCTACAATTTACGATTAATTACAAGCACATAAGCAGATATTATTATGGAACAGATCACAGATCATTTTGAGACTAACCCAACTCGGGTTTACACTGCCAGCCGCACGCACTTACAAACCCAACGCATTATTACCGGTTTTACTCCCGGCAAATGGTTAGAGTCTTATAAAATGCTTCGTACCCGTTGTTTACAAATCATGGATGCAAATCAATGGAATACGTTGGCAATCACCAGCCCTAATTCCGAATCTGGCAATAGTCTAACGGCCACTAATCTTGCCATCAGTATCGCGATGGAATTTAACCGTAGTGTGTTATTAATTGATGCCAACTTTCAAAATCCTGGTATTTGTAAATTACTTAACATTAAGAGTAAAGAAGGCTTGAGTCATTATTTAACAGATAGTACACCGCTTAAGGACTTATTAGTCAGTATAGATGTTGACCACCTAAGCATACTGCCTGCCGGTAAAGCTATTCTTAATTCTGCCGAATTATTGCGTTCACCCAAAATGTTAGCGTTGATAGCTGAATTAAAAAACAATGATCCTAATAGAATCATCATTTTTGATTTACCGCCGTTACTATCTCAAGATGATACTTTAGGGTTTGTACCAGCTGTTGATTGTTTATTACTAGTAGTTGATGAAGGTCACACTAAACTAGAAGAACTTAAGCAAAGCGCTACTTTGCTTAAAGACATTAATGTATTGGGTACCATTCTTAACAAATCTAGCGACAATAAAATCCAATACCAAATTAACTAAATACACCTAACCATTACTACAAAAACTAGTTAACACAATTGAAATAATAATTATTTATAATCTTGTAGCATTACATTTAGGTAAGTTTTTTATCAATCGATAATGAAAATCACAAAACATTGGCTTTATCTAATTCCGACATTAACTTGGTCTGTCGTTGGTTTTGCAGATTATAAAACGGATATTGGCTATACTGATTTACAAGCACTCTTGGCAGCCAATATACCCACTGGTGCGGGTGTCAATGTTCTTCATATTGAAGCCTCATCCGTTGGCAGCACTGACACTGCCTACCCTATATACTCTCCTGATGTAAATGACACTGCTTTTACAGGTAAATCATTTAGTTTTCCAGGCGTCTTAAGTAAAGGCGTTAATGGGCATTCCAACGGGGTTGGGTCTATATTCTATGGTAACAATGCCATGGCTAACGGCATTTCTAATATTGCGAGTTATGAGGCGAATGCTTGGCTAACTAGCATCGCTTTCAGTTCGGTAAGCGCACCCTTCAACGGGGCGCGGGTTGCCAATGATAGCTGGGTTGGGGATGGCAATACCCCAGCACAAACCAGCGTTATTTTAAGAGTAGTTGATCGATTAACCAATCTAACAGAGTTGACCCAAGTCGTGGGCATGGCAAATAGTCTTAGCACTAATCCACTCATCAGTAGCGCTTATAATGTTATAGCAGTAGGCAGAACAGATGGTGGGGCTGATTTTGGCTCAGACCCTGTAGATAGCGTTTACAACGGTGGAAGGACGCGTCCTGATATTGTCACTCCTGAAACAGTAACAAGTTCTAGTACAGCTGAAGTATCTGCGACTGCTGCATTATTAATAGAAACTGGACATACTGGTGCTTTAAACCTCTCAAATGAATCTAATACTGTCACGGGTGTTGGCACTATATATAATGCCGAAAAATCTGAAACAATCAAAGCGGCCATAATGGCCGGTGCCGATAGAGTTACTCATAACACCTCACCAACTGCAAACATTAACGACTACGGCACAAATGGACATTTAACCGCAAATGGTTTAGATGACCGGTTTGGGGCTGGCCAAGTTAACGTATTACACAGTTATCAAATCATCGCTGGAGGCGAGCAAAACAGCTCAGAGGACGGCGGTAACAACAATGGTAATATAACCGTAAATGGCTTTGATTATGATAGTGCTTTTGGTGGTGCTTTTGGTAGCAACAGAACTGCAAGTTATCAATTTAATGCATCATCAGATGGCGCCTTAAGTGCCGCATTAGTCTGGAATATTGGTATTGCAAATAATGCCACTCTTGCTAGCAGCTTACATCATCTTAATTTAGAATTATTTGATGTCACCTCAAATGCCAGAACTGCCTATTCTGCAAGCACCCTAGATAATACCCAAAATATCTGGGCACAATTAGTGATGGGGCACAATTATCAATTATTTGTAACACCAGGCGAAGCTAATAATTTTAGCTGGGATTATGCTTTAGCATGGCACATTAATCCAAGCCCAATAACCCCTGCCCCTGTGCCTTTACCTAACGCATTTTATCTATTTGGCTCTTCAATATTACTTGGCTTTAATTATTTAAAAGCCCACCGCAAAAGCAAATAAAATACTTACCACTTTAGTACCGAATTAATATCACTCTATCAACTAACATAAGTTTATACCATGAAAAAAACAGACACTACGCCACTTTGGGTTTTTCTTGCATTCTCAAGTATTGAGAAACGTAAAACAGCCTTAATACTCATCTGGAGCAATTTAATATTTAGTCTTTATTGCATTCCTTGGGTCAATTACATCAGTGGTCATGAGTGGATCAGTAAATTATTCTTAATTGACGATTGGAGTTGGTCAGGCATCATGTTACCAATGACCTTGTGGTATTGGTTAAGCCTGAGATGGATAGATAAAAACGCGGGTTGGGAATAAAACGTTATAGCCTGACTGCAGTCCTGTGACAAACAGGACTGCAGTAATAAATTATTAATCAATAAAATTTATTTAGATTCCAATTGTTTTAGCGTTTCTGTTGCTGTATCAAGCCCAATAAACGTTTCTTTTTTATCAACAGCTTTCTTCAATAATTCTAAAGCTTTAACTTTATCACCTTGTTTTAAATAAATCATACCCAAGTGGTAATTGCTAATAGCTGATTCGGGAACTGCAACCAGCACTTTAGTTAATAAGTCTTGAGCTTTAGCATAATCCCCTTGCTTATAAGCAATCCAACCGATAGTATCCTGAGCATTAGGTGTTTGCACTTTATTTAGAGGTTCAACCAATTTTGCAGCGGTTTCTAAATCAGCCGCAGTTCTTGGATAATCAGTCAAATAGCTCGCTAAATTATTGCTAATTTCTAAAGAATCTGGATGTAATTTATGTGCTTCTTCATATAAAGCAATCGCTTTATCATGTTGAGCATCATGATTATAAATCGCAACTAGGTTATTAACGAGCTCTAACGCACTCTTAGTATTAGTAATGCCCTCTTCAAATACTTTAATTGCTTCAGCTTTTTTTCCTTGCGCACCATAAGCCATTGCCTGCATACCATATGGAATTGGCCACTCAGGCTTTATTACCGAAGCCTTTTTAAATTGGCCTATGGATTCATCAAATTTTCGTTCGTTTAAATAAACACCACCTAACAAATTATAAGCAACAAAATTCTTAGGTTGCTGTTTAATAATTTCATTCAATTTTGAAATAGCTTTATCAGTTTGATTAAGCTCCAAATAGCTTTTAACCATTTGAGTTAAAGGTTCAACTGCATCCGCCTGAATAGATAAAGCTTTCTGGAAAGCAGTAATACTATCAGGTAATTTATTTTCTGCTTGATAAGCTACACCCGACAAGAAATAGCCCAATCCTTCTTTCGGAAACACTTCTTGTAATTTAGCAGATATGTTTTGCGCCTTATCCCACTCCTTCTTACCGACATAGGCCTTAAATAAAGCTTCTAAACCCGGTTTACTTTTAGGATTTAGTTTAATTAACTCTTCAACTTGCTGAATAGCTCTATCACCGTCACCATTTTTAATTAATAGATTTGCTAACTCAAGTCTCGCACTATCATCAGCAGGAGCCGCCTCTACAATTTTCTCTAAAGCTTCCTTAGCTAATAAAGGCTCTTTATTTAACAAATGCGCATTATGCAATAACTTGAGCACTTTAACATTTTTCGGTTGATCAACTAATACTGCTCTAAAATCACCTATAGCATCTAAATATTTACCATCGTTTAAGGCAAACTCACCACGTAATTGTAGCGCTTCAACATCATGTGGATTTTCATCAATAACCTCTTTAATTAAAACTCTAGCCTCATCAAATCGCTTACTAACAACATAAAGTCTTGCTAACTCATCGCGAGCCTTTATTGAATTAGGACCTAATTTGTCGAGTGTAATAATTTCTTTTAAAGCAGCTTCACCTTTATCAAAATGTTTCTGAGCGAACTCTAATTCAGCCAATTTAAAACGTAATTCATATTGATCTGGCTTTTCTTGAATCATCGGTAGCAACTCATTAACAGCATGCTCGGCCCCACGTTTAGATACTAAAAAGTCAATCAATAATGCTTTCACTTGTGCATCTTCAGGCAATTCTTTTACTGCAGTCCGCATAGTTGCTTCTGCTTCTGGAATTTTATTATTTGCAATTAAAAACAGTGTTAAACGTTTTCGACTTTCTAAAT
>CAIVAH010000181.1 GCA_903903765.1 uncultured Methylococcaceae bacterium | reverse complement strand
GTGATAAGAACTGTCCGTGGACTTGGTTATTTGTTGGAGAGATTTGATGGCAAATAAACAGCCTAGCCTTAATAGTACAATCGTCTTACGTTTGGCAATCCCCTTGATTTTTTTTATAAGTATTGAAACTGTCTTATCCTATTTTGTTACTTTACATCATGTCGACGTGGCTTATGATGGTTGGTTACTTGATTCTGCTAGGTCATTAACGCAAGAAGTTAAGGCGCAGAATGGTGGTGTATTTGTTGAGTTGCCGCCCGCAGCGCTAGAAATTTTTAAATGGGATGAGTCAGATAAAACCTACTTTAAAATAATTTCTGCAGAAAATGTGTTGATAGCCGGTGACAAGTCTGTGCCTGAACCTCATGATCTGGAAGTGGATTGGGCTAATCCAGTGTATTTTGATGATGAGATGTATGGAGAACCAGTTAGGGTTGTGTCTATGATGATTGCTCCAGAATACTCTGATGCAAAGGTATTTGTGCATGTTGCCGAGACCTTGAATAAACGACGCAATATGATGATGGATATTTTGCTGGCTGATCTTTTACCGCAATTAGCACTGGTATTGTTGGTGGGTATTTATTTGGTTTTGGGTGTTAAGCGTGGTTTACAACCTTTACATATTTTGGCTGATGAAATTGCTAAACGATCTTCTCGAGATTTACGCCCCATTCCAGAGCAGCATGTGTTTCTGGAGGTTCGAGCACTTACGGATACAATTAATGATTTATTAGCTCGGTTAGGGTTGTCTATAAACACGCAGCAACGCTTTATTGCCAATGCTGCGCATCAGTTGCGTACACCATTGGCGGGGTTAAAGTTGCAAGTCGAACGAGCTCAACGAGAACAAAATTTGGCAGAGATGAAGCCGGCTCTGGCACATATCCAGAGTTCTGCAGACCGCATGTCACATTTAACGACACAATTATTAGTGTTGGCGCGTTCTGAATCTATTGATGGCAATTATGAATTAAGGCCAGTGGATTTAAATGAGCTGGTTAAACAAACCTGTATAGATTGGGTGCCTAAAGCCCTTCAGAGGCAGATTGATCTTAGTTATGAGGGTTTAAATGAGTCATTAATGGTAAATGGTGACGAAGTTTTGCTTAAAGAGTTGCTTGCTAATTTATTGGATAACGCTATTTGTTACGGCCATGATAAAGGTCATATTTTAGTTAAGATTATGCGTGCTCCCTTTCCTTGCTTAATTGTTGAAGACGATGGTTGTGGTATTTCTGAGTCTGAAGGTGAGAAGGTATTTGAACGATTTTATCGTATACCTGGGAGTAACGGTGATGGGTGTGGATTAGGGTTAGCAATTGTTAAAGAAATCGCTGATCTTCATAGTGCTCGCTTAGAATTACTTAAGCTTAGTGCTGTGGGTGGGACTCAAATTAAACTGATTTTTAAAGATTAAAACTTAACATATAAACATTAGGACTTTATGCAAAACCTATCAGAACTATTTAATATATTTCTTCACTTAGATCATTATCTAAGTGAAATTATCCGAAACTATGGCACTTTAACTTATGCCTTGTTATTTTTGATTGTGTTTTGTGAAACTGGCTTGGTGGTGTTGCCTTTTTTGCCAGGTGATTCTTTGTTATTTGCGGCGGGCACCTTTGCGGCCTTGGGGGATTTTAACTGGGGTATCTTGTACGGCAGTTTAGTTTTTGCAGCTATCTTGGGTGATAGCCTTAATTATGAGGTCGGACGTTATTTGGGGCCTAAGTTAGCTAGGCACGAAAAACTGAAGTTTATTAATCAAGCGCATGTGGAAAAAACGCAGCACTTTTATGACAAATACGGTGCTAAAACAATTATTATTGCCCGCTTCATACCGATTATTCGGACCTTTGCGCCATTTGTGGCAGGCATAGGCAATATGAGTTATCGACGATTTATCCAGTTTAATGTAGTAGGTGGCTTAGCTTGGGTGGCAATTTGTTTGGCCGGCGGTTATTGGTTTGGCAATATACCCGTGGTTAAGAACAATTTTTCTCTTGTGATTTTGGGTATTGTGACGGTATCAATCTTACCTGCGGTGTTTGAGTTTATCCGCCACAAATACCAAAAAATGTCTTAGTTGAGCTTATAACTCCATCCTAATACCAAGTTGTACGACTCGATCCACGGGGATTTTAAAGAAATGGATGGCGCTAGAAGAGTTGTTGAATAAGAATCTAAATAAGCCTCTACGCCATTTGGGCATGGGGCTTTTGTTGCGGAAGGCAATTTCTTCACTTCCGATAAAAAACGAGGCTTGTTTGGGGTTAATGACTAAGCCTTCTTTGGCGCAAAGCTCTAAGGCTCTGCGGACATCGGCATCTTGTTTAAAGCCATAATAAAGTTTAACGCGATAAAAATCTCGAGTTTTACCAAAGGTTCTTATTTTTAGTAAATGCGCTTCATCTACATAAGGTTCGTTAGTCGTGACAATGCTAAGTACTACAATTTGTTTATGCAAAACATGATTGTGCTCTAAATTATGTAAGAACACTTCGGGTAATCCATGTAATGTACGAGTTAAATAGATGGCCGTGCCGTTGACAGTGGCAAAATCAGCAGTATTTTTTGCTTCAAAATCTTCAAATAAGGTACGTCTTTCTTCCATGTACTGAGTTAATAAGCTTCGGCCTTTAATCCAAGTGGTTAAAATCACAAATAACAGACTGGCAATCACTAAAGGTAGCCAGCCACCAGTAGGAATCTTTAAACTGTTTGATGATAAAAAGGCAATGTCTACGACCAGAAAAGCAGCTAAGAAAATAAACCGAGTCGGTTTATTCCAATTCCATAACTCTTTAAAGATGATCGACGCCAAGATGGTGTCTACAATCATGGTGCCAGTTACGGCAATTCCATAAGCAGAGGCTAGAGCAGAAGAAGATTTAAAGGTTAATACCAAGATAAAAACTGACACCATCAGCATCCAATTAACCGCCGGCACATAGACTTGCCCCATTGATTCCCCTGATGTATGCAGTATATTCATGCGGGGGCAATACCCAAGTTGTATGGCTTGGCGAGTAACAGAGAATGCACCTGATATGACGGCTTGCGAGGCAATAACAGTGGCCAGTGTGGAAAGAATCAATAGGGGATAAAGTGCCCAGGTTGGGGCCAGTAAATAGAAAGGATTTTGGATGGCCTCGGGGTGATTAATCAGTAACGCACCTTGTCCAAAGTAGTTAAGTAATAAAGCCGGAAATACAAAGCCAAACCAAGCGTAGCGAATGGGCTTAAGGCCAAAATGCCCCATGTCAGCATAAAGGGCTTCCGCACCTGTAATTGCAAGCACCACGGCACCTAAAATCAGGAAACCATGCCAGCCTAGTTCAAACAATAAGTGTACGCCATAATAGGGGTTGATGGCCATGAGTACACTAGGTGTTTCAAGGATGTTAATAAAGCCTAATAGAGCTAATAAGCCAAACCAAAAAACCATGATAGGAGAAAATATTCTGCCGACTTTGCCAGTACCTTTGGCTTGAATCACAAACAAACCGCCGAGTACCGCAATGGTAATAGGAATTATGTAATTGTCTAATTTGGGCGCAATAATTTGTAGCCCTTCTACCGCGCTAAGTACTGAGATGGCAGGCGTAATCATGCTGTCGCCAAAAAATAAAGATGCACCGAGTAAGCCTAAGATGATGATAAACGTGGACTTGCTACTGTGTTTGTTTTTTGTCTTACTGATGGTTTCGGTTTTATGAACGCCTTGTAATGCAAGTGCCATTAGGGCCATGATGCCCCCTTCGCCTTTATTGTCGGCGCGCATAATAAATATGGCGTATTTTGTCGCTACCACTAAGGTAATGGACCAAAAAATTAAAGACAGTACGCCAAGTACATGCAGTGTATCAATGCTAACCCCATCTTTAAAAACTTCTTTTAGAGCATAAAGTGGGCTGGTGCCTATATCACCAAAGACGACGCCGATGGCCCCTAGCGCTAAAGTTTGTAAAGGTTGTTTTGAATGCGCGGTTGAATTAATTGACATGCTTAAATAATGGAAGATCTGTGTAAGAATTAATCGGCATTGAATATCTTAATTTAGTTTAAGTCCGCTAATGATATACCTAAAGTATGAAATTATTAAGTCTTCTGTGCAGAGTTGTATGGTACTTAAAAGCGTTATCGGCCTAAACTGACTTGCCATAATCCCTCAAAAGACAGGATAATCTCCACCCTTAATCATCAGAAATATTTGGTAGGCATGGAATTTAATTTAATTAATACGGATGGGCACGCTAGGCGTGGGCAACTTGTGTTTGATAGAGGGGTAGTGGAAACCCCTATTTTTAT
>CAIVAH010000180.1 GCA_903903765.1 uncultured Methylococcaceae bacterium | reverse complement strand
CAGTAACCGAAGCTGGAAGCAAAGATGGTAAAGTAAAGATAGTTGAACCTGAACCTTTAGTTACCGCATCATTTAAACCTTCTAAACAGTTTTCTACATCACTAGAACCTGACATAGAATGAACTACTTTTTGCTTACCAGATAAAGCATTAGTCTCATTATTAATAGTTTGTGAACTAGCTGTTACGATAGCTTCGTTAGTACCAGAACACTGATTTTCTAATTTAATATTAATTGCAGCTAAAGTACCAGAACCAGCAGTACGCGTACAGTAATGTATATCAGTATTAGCTGGTTGATCAGCAGAGTTCTGAACACCCACTAAACTTTGAGTTACGTTATTAGTACCACCAAAGTATAAATCCCACCAATCAGTTGCACGGTTAGCACCTAATATAGCGGCTAATTGACTGCTAGTTAAAGAAGGTTGACAAGCCGCAGTATTATCAGTTGGGAAATTGAATGATGATGCACCCGGAGTGATACTACCAATACAAGAAGAAGCTAATTTACCCGCAGCCACTTGAGCCACTTGTAACGCAGCATATAAACGAGTATTAACTACGATACCAAATATTTGAGTTGCTAAAGGCGCACTTGAAGATACTGATTTAGCATTAACTACACCACCGTTTGCAGTAATTTCAAATTGTGCTCCATCAACATCAGATAGGTTAATATCACCCGCATGCGCAGCTGAACTAGCACCAGTTGGAGTACAAGGAATAACTGAAACTCCGTTACTTGTCGTTGCTGCACCACATGTAGCATTAGTTAAAGAAGTTGTCACCCAATAAGTTGGGTTAACACCTTTCGCTGAGTTAACCGCAGTAACTGATCCACCAGAATCACGTTTGTGAACGATATTTACTGTACCTGCAGCGATTGAACTGTCACATACCCAAGTAAAGTCAGTTGTGCTATTTGTGTATTTATAGATATTTTTTCCAGCAGATGTATCACAATCAGCAGCAACTGATTTTTCAACAAAAGGAGTTGCCGCAGAAGAACCTGAAATCCATATTTCAGTTTTAGTCCCAGCTAATGCACTTGTTAAATCTGGTGTAGCAGCAGTAGCATCCCAAGCTGCATTCGCTTGACCAGCAAACATAGCTGCAACAACTGCAGCTGATAATAATAATTTATTCATCGATATCTCTCTAAAATAAAAAAAAAAAATTAAGCCGTTTTACGACGGTTTAAACGCAACATACCCATCAAGCCAGCACCAAATAACCATACCGCAGCAGGTAATGGCACAGCTGTTAATCCAGCAGGTGTTAACACGACTTGACCAGCTGAAACGATATCACCTTGATTCATCATTGGTACGTTTAGAGTTGTTACACCACGCTTAACAACAGTTCCGTAGTGAATTGAACCAGCCCAAAAGTCAACATTAGCGTTCATTGCACCGAATGTTGTTTGACCTGCTTGTCCTGAACCAAATAAAGCAGAATAATCTGGTTTAGAATCCGCTTGACCAGAATAAGCTTGATCAGTACCCAATATAAGTGAACTTGTACCAAACGCACCAGGAACAGTGTTGATTTCAGCAGCATGTGTATTGATGGCATCGATCCAAGCATCATATACTATTGTTGTAGAACTAGCAGGCGTAGTTCCAGGGTCGTTTGCCAAAGACACAGGTTGAGTACCTGTTAAAAATATACCTCTGTTATCAACTTTATCACCTGCCGCTAATACAGCATAAGTAATGTTTGCTTGATTAGCACCTGATAAAAAATTTGTCCAGTTAGTATCACTGGTTAAATCTTTATTTAACACACTACCTAAAGTACCGTTGGTTAATGCAGTTTTTAAACCATTGTAAGTCACACCCAAATCTAAGTTGTATGTACGACCTAAAGATGAATCTGTATTTACATAAGCTGAATCAAACGCCACTAAATAAGCACTGTTTGAACCTGTCGCACTACCGTTTGTTAAGGCAGCACTTGCAGAACCAGCCGCTGCTAATAAAGCAACTGCTAATACTGTTTTATTAACTTGTTTCATTTGAAACTCCTTAAAGATTAAAAAATAATTAGAGTAGAACGCTCGAGCATTTCTACCTTCGCCCCCGCTACCTGTTACATCCATTGTTAATGGTAAATGCTCCTTGCTATTTGTTACCAAGCCAACTGATCGAATACTCGCTAAAGTACGGTTGATGATTGCATCCTGCATTCCTTTGTTCAACCTGCGCCCTATCCAGACGCTCACGACTAAATATATTATTTCATAATGCTCATTAAAATATGGTTACAGGTTGATTACAATTTTGTAAAAGGTAATACAATTGAATGACATATGTTAAAATAATTAATAATAAATACTTTAAGTATCTGTTTTAATTCATTCCTGGCATTAGGAGTTTTAATTAACTTAACAAGGAATATAAATGCAGACTTGTAACTAAACTGATTGACTCAATGGAAGACTTTATTTTTGCGAAGAAATCACACAACAGGATACCCTGGTGAAAAACTTTACTACCACTCAGGTTTAAAATGACACAGATGCTTCCAATGTGTCATTATTCCAAAATGTTATATTACTGTAATATTGACCCTCTATACTATAATCATAGTTGTAACAATCAGAAATTTAATAATTTGTTTTATGTTTGAAGCAGAAAATATTCCTAGTGAGAAAAAGCATGTTGTTTCCATGCGCTTAACGAATAATGATCGGAATGGCATGCAAAACTTATCATCCAGACTATTCATAAGAGAATCTGATCTCTATCGATTTGCTGTCAATTGCTTATTAAGCAAGATGAACCATCTTAACGATGAAGGTAACCGCGGTAGTGATTTGTTACCTTTATTTGTGAATTTCAGAGCCGAAATTAATGAATTTTTAAAATTAAACAAACAGCAACTCTATAAAATTATTAATGCCGGCAATGCTCACCCTGACAAATTAGTTTCTATGGAAGATATTGAACTATTGTTGTTATCAGACATGGCGCTACGTAATAAACTTATCAAAATAAGAGAAGCATTGGCTTTTAAAAACAAAAACACCTCGGTCTGGCTACAACACTATTTTGATAACAAATATCACATAGAAATTAGTGAAGAGCTACCAGAGTTTATTTTAGATATTACCCAAGAATGCGATGCTTAAGCGCAAAACTCCGTAATTTTATCAGTAATACTCTGCACATCTAAACCGCAGATGGCTAAGAGCTCTTCTCGGGTACCTTGTTCTATAAAACTATCGGGTAAACCGATATTAAGCACGGGCATTAAGATGCGTTTCGCTTGCAGGTAGTTATTGACGGCACTGCCTGCACCACCAGGCAGCACGTTTTCTTCTAAGGTAACGAATACTTCATGGGTTTTAGCCAACGCTAACACCATTGCTTCATCTAGCGGCTTAATAAAACGCATGTTAACTACAGTGGCACCGAGTTGTTTACCAACGACTAACGCGGGGGTCACCATACTGCCCCATGCTAAGAGGGCGATTCGACTGCCTTGATGGCGCACTTCAGCTTTACCTATTTCTAAAGCATTCATTGTGCTTTCTACTGCTGTCCCTGGGCCTTTGCCTCTTGGGTATCTAACAGCGGCAGGCCCTTCATGCTGATAACCTGTATAGAGCATTTGCCGACATTCATTTTCATCTGCAGGCGCCATTATCAACATATTCGGGATACAACTTAAGTAACTGTAATCAAAACTCCCTGCGTGTGTTGGCCCATCTGGCCCCACTAAGCCTGCTCTATCTAATGCAAACAAGACATCTAAGTTTTGTATCGCAACGTCATGAATTAATTGATCATAAGCGCGTTGTAAAAAAGTCGAGTATATGGCCACCACTGGTTTTGCACCTTGACAGGCTTGACCAGCCGCTAAAGTCACTGCGTGTTGTTCCGCAATGGCTACATCAAAGTATCGATCAGGGTATTGCTGAGAAAACTTTACTAATCCTGAACCTTCACGCATGGCTGGAGTAATACCCAACAGGCGTTTATCTTGGGCTGCCATGTCGCACAACCAATTTCCAAAGACTTCAGTATAGGTAGGGTGCGGTGATGGCGCTGATTTAGGTAAATTTTCTAAGGTAGGATCAAAGGCCGGAACACCATGATAGGCTAAAGGATCTTTTTCTGCGGGCGCATAGCCTTTACCTTTTTTGGTCACGATATGTAAGAAGCGCGGGCCTGTAATGGCTTTTAGGTTTTCTAAGGTGGATACCAGCATATCGATATCATGACCGTCTATGGGGCCAATATAGTTAAATCCCAGTTCTTCAAATAAGGTACCCGGCACGACCATGCCTTTCACATGTTCTTCGGTTCTTCTCGCTAATTCCCAAACGCTAGGCATTTTACTGAGGGCTTTTTTACTTTCTTCACGTAATGAAGAATACAATTTACTGGATAGTATTTTAGTCAGATAGTTACTCATCGCACCCACGGGGGGTGAGATGGACATATCGTTATCATTTAAAATGACTAACAAATTGGCATCCAAAGCACCCGCATGGTTCATGGCTTCATAAGCCATACCCCCAGTAATACTGCCATCACCAATGATAGCCACCATTTCTTTATCTTCGCCTTTTAAGGCGGAGGCTATCGCCATGCCTAAAGCAGCACTAATAGAAGTACTCGAATGCCCTACCCCAAAAGCGTCGTATTCACTCTCAGCACGATTAGGAAATGCACAAATGCCATTTAAACTCCGAATCGTGGTCATCCGATCTTTACGACCGGTTAAAATCTTGTGCGGATAAGCTTGATGTCCAACATCCCAAACCAATTGGTCTGAGGGGGTATCAAACACATAATGCAAAGCCACAGTTAATTCAACTGTCCCTAAGCCGGCTGAGAAATGCCCACCAGATATACTCACCGTGTGCGTTAAATAATCACGTAACTCGGCTGCCAAGGGCTTAAGCTGATCTTTGCCCAATTTACGGACATCATCTGGACTATTAATAGTTGCTAATAAAGGATAGTTAGCTGATTTATTCATGTATAGGAAAACTCACAATTCGGTATTCATTCTTCAAGCTGTTTTACAGATGGAAGATTTGGTAAATATCAGCTAAAAATCACTTTATAGACTGGACTTACATTGATATAGGTATTATCCAGATTAAATGCCTAGTAATCAAGTTGGTTATTAGTGCGTACGCTGAATAATATATAGCGATAAGTCTCTTAATAAATCCGCTTCAGCGCCAAATCCACTTAAACTTTCTAAAGCTTTTTCATGTAACTCTTGCGCTTTTTGTTTGGCCCCTGCTAATCCCAACAACGCAGGATAAGTCGGTTTATCATTATCTTTATCTTTGCCTTGAGTCTTACCCAACGTTGCTGTATCACTTTCTTCATCAAGAATATCGTCTTTAACTTGAAAAGATAGACCGATACACTTAGCGTAATGATCTAATCTAGTAGCCACTTCTGCATCAACATCACCCTTAGCTAATGTAGCAAGATTTACACTTGCTCTTATCAAGGCACCTGTTTTGTGGATATGCATATTTTCTAATTCAGGCAGATTTAAAAGTGTACCTACGGATTGTAAATCAATCGCCTGCCCGCCAACCATACCTTGAGATCCACTTGCCCTTGCTAATGCAATGATCATTTTTAAACGCCCTTCAGCAGTAGCTATTATTGTAGGGTCTTTTGCTAAAACCTCAAATGCTAACGCTTGTAAGCCATCTCCAGCCAGAATAGCCGTAGCTTCGTCATAAGCCACATGACAAGTTGGTTTTCCTCTTCTTAAATCATCATCATCCATTGCCGGAAGATCATCATGAATCAACGAATAAACATGAATCAACTCAACTGCACAAGCAGGACCATCCAACGCATCCAAAGACATACCTAAAGCTTTACCAGTACAATAAGTCAACATTGGACGCATCCGTTTACCACCATTAAGCACACTATAGCGCATAGCTTGATGAAGTTTTTGTGGCAATAACTGGTCACTTGGCAAACGATCATCTAGGGCTTTTTCTACCCGAGCCTGACTTAAACTAAGATATTCTTTTAACGCATTACTCATCAGCAAATAACTCCAGGGTTTGTGTGCCGTTATTTTCTATTAAAATTTGCACTTTATGTTCCGCATCTTGTAAGGATTTTTGACAAGTTCGGATTAAATTGACACCACGCTCAAATGATTTTAATAACTCTTCTAAGGAAACGTCACCCCGCTCCAATTGACTGACTAATAATTCAATTTCTGCGAGTGAGTCTTCAAATATGCTTACAGTTTTTTTTTTAGTCATTAAGAATTGCGCAGATACTAGAAAGAGATTAAAAATAAAGCTGGTTATTATATATTAATTTCTGGTAATTATATTAATGCAGTCTTGTTATCAACCCACTCTTAAATTCTTTATTATAAATATCCATTTTTTATGTGATCTGTATTAGAACTGTCATATATCAAACCCACTAATCCTATATGATAGCCTTTGAAAATATCTTAGTTTTCAAATCTTATTTAGCATTTAAAGCTAAATACCTCTCATCTACTGTTTACCAAACTATGAAAATTATAAAAAAAACTACCTTAATTTTTTCTCTTATTAGCTTAATCAGCTTAAATAACACAGTTTTCGCTGAAGCCAGCAATACCTCAGCTCCTATCATTGCTGAAACTATTAAATTAATTGAAGATGCGCTAGTTCAAGTTAATAAAAGTGACTTTTCTGCGGCACAATTAATATTAAAATCTGCACGATTTACTTCTGCAAAAATTAGCGGTGACGAAAGTGCCCTTAAAGAAGCTAATAATTCGGTTATTCAAGGACAAATTTATGCTAAATCAGGCGATATTCAAAAGTCTGCTGATGAATTAGAAAAAGCATTAAAACTTTACAAAACTTTATAATGACCCAAAAAAGGGTGGTGCCTTTAACCATAGATACCACCCTTTAAAGTCATTAGGACTTTAAACCCTCTAAGGTTTTTAAGAAAATTTCTGGCTCTTGATAACCAATTACCCGATTTGACTTTATTTCTTCAACACTGCCATTAAAAAACAATATTGCTGGTGGACCAATTAAATTAAATGCCTCTAATAATGCTTTATTTTCAGTTGAGTCTTCTGTCACATCAACCTGTAACAATCTATAGTTTTTCAACATTGTTTTAACTTTGGCATCTTTAAAAGTATAGGCTTCCATTTCCTTACATGAAACACACCAATCCGCATAATAATCAATCATTACTGGTTGATTATTATCACTAGACTGCTTAAGTTTATCTTGCAAAGCACTTAAAGTTGCCACCCGTTCAAACACCAGACCTTCTTCTGTCTCTACTTGACCACTTTTAGTCGTCACCAAACCTTTTAGTGGCTGTAAAGGATTTGTATTACCTAAACTTATCCCGATGATTAAAATAACGCCATAAGCTAACATCACCAAGCCTAAACCTTTCCACAATTTAAGCCATCCAGAACTACCCAATGGTAAAGGGTCAACCGCATTTAAATATACCGCGGGCATAATTAAAAGCATTGCCCAAAGTAATGTGGTTACTTCTGCAGGTAATATTCTACTTAACATCCATACAGCAACACCCAACATTAACACACCAAAAATAGCTTTTGTTGAATTTAACCAGTTACCCGATTTTGGGAATAACTTACCTGCAGAAAGACCCAATAATAACAACGGCAATCCCATGCCCATACCCATTGCAAACAATGCACCACCACCTAATAAGGCGTCACCCGTTTGTCCAATGAATATAAGTGCTCCTGCTAAAGGTGCCGCCACACAAGGCCCAACAATTAATGAAGACAAGGAACCCATAATTGCAGCGCCCCAAAGAGAACCATCTTGATGCTTAAAGCTTGAATTGCTCAACTTTGTTTTTATTGAGTTAGGTAGTTCTAAATCATAAAAACCGAACATTGATAAAGACAACAATATAAAAATGCTACTAAATAGCACAATAATCCACGACTGTTGAAATGTCGCTTGTAAATTACCACCAAATAAAGCCGCTAGCACACCAAAAACTGTATACGTTAGAGCAGATGCAACGACATAAGCTAATGACAACAAGAAACTATGCATGGTTGAAATTTTATTACCATGTCCAACGATAATACCTGAAAGTATTGGAATCATAGGAAATATACACGGAGTTAGAGAAATCAACACACCAAAACCATAGAAAGTTATCAACGTTACTCCGAAACTATCACTATGTAACGCACTGACAATTTGATCTTGTTCAGATAACTTTTCAGTATTAGAAGCTGATGGCTGATTATCAAGAACTGGCAGTGCTAACTCAACATTTTTTGTCATTAATGGATAACAAACACCACGCTCTGCACAACCTTGATATTTAGCATTTAAGGTAATAGTTTGTGCTTTTGTTTCCTTTCGCTTAACAGGTATGTCAAAAGCTAAGGTATCATGAAATATTTCAACCTTACCAAAAGCCTCATCTTCTTTAGGCTCACCACTAGGAATTACATAACTACCTAAATCAACATCTGTTGGTTTCTGTAATGCTATGACAATTTTTTCACGATATAGATAATAACCTTTTGCTATTTTCCAATTTAAACTCAGTGTATTTGCATCTTTGACAAAACTTGTAAACTGAAAAGCTTGATCGGGTTGCAGTAACTCATCTGAACTCAAAGTTTTATTAAATGGATTTAACTTAGGAATGATTAGTGCATCTGATCCGCCTGCGAAAGTTGACAAATCTATGTCGAGTATTTTTTTCTGAGGCGGGTAACAAATACCTCGATCTGCACAACCTCTAAATTGAACTAGAACTTGCACAACTGATATTTTTTTAACCCATGTAAAAGATACGGGGACAGTAACTTTATTTCGGTAAATAATCACATCACCAAATGAATCGTCATGTTTATTTTTACCTTCAGGAAGAACCAAGGGTGTTATCTGCACACCCTCTGTTTTAGACGTAACTTTTATATAATCTCTATAAAGATAATAACCCTCAGCGACATTCCAAGTTAACTCAATTTTATCAGTCGAAACCACTTTATAATTTAACTTAAAAGCCTCATCAGCTGACAAGGGAATATCCTCAGCGTTCGCATTATTTATAAGGCCAAGCACTGAAAAAAAACAAACAAATAATAATTGCAAATAAGACATAAAAGAATCCAACGAAGATATTCAAAAAAACCGTTCCAATGACTACGATATTATTTCAGGAAAAATAGTATTAAACGAAGAAATTATACCCATTAAATTAACTTAATAATCTATGTTAAATATTTATTAGGATTTTTAGATAAAACTTTAAAAGATAAGTTTATCGAGAACGGGCTGATTAAGCCTCTTTTAAATAGCGAGAAATGAACTAATAATGATTAGCTGTTTAATAGACATACAAGCCAAAAACAGTCTTACTCAATCAAAAAAAGTATTAGACATCTAATATGTGTCTAAGATAGAGGTGCAAAGCTTGATGATTAACTTTGCACCAGACAACGATTTTATTCTGCGGCCGTATTTTCAATTATTTCAGAATTTTTATTTAGACCCGAATAAACCGGACACCATCCAGAAAAGCCAGTACCAACCAGTACCATTCCTACTAATAACAAAGCTATTGACGCAGTAAATATAGAAATTGCTAATAATGCGGCACCACCGTATAAACGATATTTTTTCTCATTAGCACCAAGATTGTGCTCAAATTTGGTCATACGTTTATAATCAAAACTCATATTAATCCCCTCTGTGTGATAGTTATTATTTCTTTAATGCAATGATAATTGATGCAAATGCTACATTGCAAGTAATATACACAGCTCTACAGAATGTGCAAGTGATAAAACAGCATGGATATTACCCCAATAATTGACCCTTTAAATGATGCACAACGCCTTGCGGTAACAGCCCCCTCTCAATCCATGCTGATTCTTGCAGGTGCGGGTAGTGGAAAGACCCGAGTATTAGTGCATCGTATTGCATGGCAAATGCAAGTTGAGCATATTCCAGCATTTAATATCTTAGCCGTCACTTTTACTAATAAAGCGGCTAAAGAAATGCGCCATCGAATTGAACATCTACTTAACATTAGCACTCAAAACTTATGGATTGGTACTTTTCATAGTATTTCTCATCGGCTATTAAGAAGACATCCCAAAGCCGCTAATTTACCAGAATCATTTCAAGTCATGGACTCCAGTGATCAATTGAGAATGATAAAACGCTTATTAAACTCCCTCAATTTAGATGACAGTAAATGGCCACCCAGAGAAGTGCAATGGTTTATTAATGCTCAAAAGGATGAGGGAATCAGAGCTAAGCACATGCTTGAGACCTATGATTATCATCAAAAGCAGATGCTAATGATATATAAGGCTTACGAAGACTTATGCCAACGCTCTGGACTAGTCGATTTTGCGGAGCTTTTATTACGAGGTCTTGAGCTATTAAGGGATGACTCTGACTTATTAGCCCATTATCAACAACGCTTTAAACAAATTCATGTTGATGAATTTCAAGATACAAATACCATTCAATATGCTTGGTTACGCCTATTAACAGGCGATAACAATAACCTATTTGTTGTAGGTGATGATGACCAATCTATTTATGGATGGAGAGGCGCAAAAATTGAAAATATTTATAACTTTCAGAAACACTTTCCTATCCATAGTGTTGTAAAGCTAGAACAGAATTATCGTTCTACAGGTACTATCTTAAAGGCCGCCAATCATATAATTGCTAATAATTCTGGTCGTATGGGCAAAGAACTTTGGACAGATGCGGGTGATGGGGAACCCTGCTCGCTTTATGCCGCATTTAATGAACAAGACGAAGCTTTTTTCGTAATTGAATGTATTAAAAAGTGGGTTAAAGAAGGCGGCTTGCGCGCGGACACGGCCATCTTATATCGCTCAAACGCTCAATCCCGCCAATTTGAAGAAAAACTCATGACCTCTGGGATACCCTACCGAGTCTATGGTGGCTTACGCTTTTTTGATCGCGCTGAAATTAAAAATGCCTTGGCTTATCTACGTCTTATGAGTAATTATCATGATGATGCTTCTTTCGAACGAATTATCAATACCCCAACGCGCGGCCTTGGTACAAAAGCTATAGATGAAATACGCGCCATTGCAAGATACCAAAACCTATCCTTATGGCAATCTGCACTAACACTAATCAATCTAGGTAAACTATCAGCTCGAACCTCAAACGCGCTTAGCAGTTTTTTACAATTTATCAAGGACTTGTCCACCCAAACTAATGAACTAGAACTTTATGAACAAGTTAAGTTGGTCATAGAAAAATCTAAACTCATTGAACTTTATCAAAAAGAAAAAATGGATAAAGGTGAAGAAAAAATTGAAAACTTAGAGGAATTAGTCAATGCAGCCAAGCTATTTGACTTTGATCAAAATAATGAAGAGGGCATGAATAAACTTAATACGTTTTTAACTCATGCTTCACTTGAGGCAGGCGAAAGCCAAAGCTCTGAGCAAGAAGATTGTGTGCAATTAATGACGATACATTCTGCAAAGGGCTTAGAATTTAATACCGTATTTTTAGTTGGCATGGAAGATGGTCTATTTCCATCACAACAATCAATAGATGATATTGCACGCTTAGAAGAGGAACGTCGTCTGTGCTATGTAGGCATGACTAGAGCCATGATAAAACTCTATCTAAGCTATGCAGAATCCAGACGATTATATGGACGAGAAAGTTATCCAAGACCGTCAAGATTTCTTAAAGAAATACCGACAGATCTGATACAAGAAGTTCGTATAAGAGCCACTGTGAATAAGCCGATTTTTAACCCCCAAAACACAAATAAATTAATTAATGAATCTAGCGTATTTAAACTGGGAGAACGTGTCTTACATGATAAGTTTGGGGAAGGCGTTGTATTACAACTAGAGGGATCTGGCGCTCAAGAGAGAGTGCAAATTAACTTTTCAGAAGTAGGTATAAAATGGCTGATGTTAGCTTATGCTAAATTAAACAAGCTCTAAACTATGAGCTTGTAAAACCGAATTGATTCTGCACTTAACCGACAACATTAAGTGCAGAACCTAGCGCCTTAGGGTGTTAAACCTTGACCAATAACAATGACTTTCAGGGCGTTGGTACCGCCTTCAACACCTTTTAAATCACCTTTAGTGATAATAAACTTATCACCATCTTTGGCTTTATGCCATTTTCTAAGCTTTGCAACAATTTCACGATTAACTTCAGCATGGTCATCTTTACCATTAAGTTCAAAGAACATTGGAAAAACACCACGAAATAAAGTAACCTTACCTAAAGTTTTTTCTTGACTACTAAATGCAAAAATTGGAATACCAGAACTAATTCTAGACATCCATAAAGGGGTAGAACCTGATTCTGTAAGACTGACAATCCCTTTAATTTTTGTATGATTAGCCATATACATAGCCGACATTGCAACGGCTTCATCTATACGATCAAATTCAGCATTAATACGGTGATCAGATTCACGTACAATTGCTTGTTTTTCTGCTTCTATACAAATACGATCCATTGCTTCAACCGCTTTAATAGGATAATTACCAGAAGCAGTTTCTGCTGAAAGCATAATCGCATCAGTACCATCATAGACAGCATTGGCCACGTCAAATACTTCAGCACGCGTCGGAATTGGATTTTCAATCATTGACTCCATCATCTGAGTCGCAGTAATGGCAAGACGATTCAATTCTCTAGCACGTTTAATCAACTGTTTTTGCACAGCGGGTAAATTAGCATCACCAATTTCAACACCTAAATCTCCACGCGCCACCATCACCGCATCAGATGCTAAGATAATCTCATCCATTACCTCTGGAACAATCGCTTCAGCACGCTCAACCTTAGCAACGATACCGGCGTAACAACCTTCCGCTTCTAGTAATCTTCTGGCTTCGTTTAAGTCTTCAGCACAACGTGGAAAAGATATCGCTACGTAATCACAGTTCATTAAAGCCACTGTTTTGATATCTTCTTTATCTTTGTCTGTTAATGCAGCAGCGGAAAGTCCACCCCCTAATAGATTGATGCCTTTATTGTTAGATAACGCGCCACCCACGATAACAGTACAGTTAACACGCATGTCAATTACATTAATAACATCAAGCACTATACGACCATCATCCAATAATACACGACTGCCAGGGACTACTTCTAATGCCAATGGTTCGTAAGTAATACCCACTTGCGTATTATCACCCAATAGAGGGTCAAAATTAATATCTAAAGCAAAATCCTGACCTTCATCTAAATAGACTTTTGTATCTTTAAAACGAGCAATACGAATTTTAGGGCCTTGCAAATCAGCAAGAATCCCTACTCTTCTGCCCGTTTTTTTTGCTCAATTCACGGATTAAATTTGCTCTATCAATATGATCTTGAGCAGAACCATGAGAAAAGTTCATTCGGACAACATCAATACCCGCTTTAAATAAGCCTTCAAGCACACCCGGCTTATCTGTGGCAGGGCCGAGTGTGGCTAAAATTTTGGTTCTTCTTAACATGAATTGAATCCGTTATTTTGCGTTAACAAAGGCAATAGTAGTATCTAACATACGGTTTGAGAAACCCCATTCATTATCATACCAAGAAAGAACTTTTACTAAACGACCACCTAAAACTTTAGTTAAAGGTGATTCGTAAATAGATGAAGCTGGATTGTGATTGAAATCAACAGAAACTAAAGGTCTTTCATTAATATCCAAAATACCTTTTAAAGCACCATTTGAAGCACTTGTTAATATTTCATCAATTTCAGCTTTAGTCGTGTCTCTAGATGCTTGGAAAGTTAAATCAACAACAGAAACGTTAATAGTGGGAACACGCATTGCAAAACCATCTAATTTACCAGAAAGTTCTGGCAATACTAAACCAACCGCAGCAGCAGCACCTGTTTTAGTAGGAATCATTGATTGCGTAGCTGAACGCGCACGACGTAAATCACTGTGATAAACATCAGTTAATACCTGATCATTTGTGTAAGAATGAATCGTTGTCATTAAACCACTTTCGATACCGATAGTATCATTTAACGGCTTAACAATTGGTGCTAAACAGTTTGTAGTACATGATGCATTTGAAATAACAGTATCAGT
>CAIVAH010000179.1 GCA_903903765.1 uncultured Methylococcaceae bacterium | reverse complement strand
CGCACCTTTCTGATTTTAAAGATGGTTTAGAAATTGGCGACACTGTTAAACAAGGTGAAGTGATTGGCTATGTAGGCCAAACCGGTTTAGCTACTGGCCCCCATTTACATTATGAATTTAGAGTTGACGGCGAACATCGTAATCCTGAAGCATTGAACACAGCACAAACAGCGCCGTTACATGATGAAATCTTAGCTGACTTTAAAGATCAAACTAAAGCCGTTTTAAATCAACTCAATAAAACTAAAGCTCAATCTTTGTTAGCTAGAAACTAATACATTTAAAAAATCTAAACACAAAAAAGGGCGACTCAAACGAGTCGCCCTTTTTTTATTTAACAATTTATTACGCCGAAAAAGAGGAACCACAACCACAAGTAGTCGTTGCATTCGGATTGCGAATCACAAATTGAGCTCCCGACACATCTTCTTTATAATCCACTTCAGCGCCCGCTAAATACTGGATACTCATTGAATCTATCAACACAGTAACTCCCGCATTTTCTACTTGCGTATCGTCTTCATTGACGTCTTCATCAAAAGTAAAACCGTACTGAAACCCTGAACACCCGCCACCAGATACATAAACTCTTAACTTCAAGTTATCATTGCCTTCTTCAGCAATTAACTCACCCACTTTTGCCGCTGCGTTATCGGTAAAAATTATTGCATTTGCCATTTTGATTAGCTATACCTTTATTATAAAAAATTGTATTGTTTGTGATTATGACTATACCAAGTACATTAGTCAAGATTTATGGATAAAGCGCAATTACCTTTAATCCAGCCTCTTCTTTAAAGCCAAACATCAAATTCATATTTTGCACTGCCTGCCCTGCAGCCCCCTTTACCAAATTATCTATCACCGATAATATAACTAAAGTCTCGCTACCTTGAGGCTGAAAAATTGACATCTGGCAATTATTACTGCCCCGCACATTACGTGTATCCGGATGCACACCTTGCGGCAACACATCAACAAAAAACTCTTGAACATATCTTGCTTCATATAAAACCTGCAACTCTGCCAAAGTTGACGAACCGCCTTTAGTATCATTTAAGCGTGCATATAAAGTGGCATGAATCCCACGAATCATTGGTGTTAAATGCGGTACAAAAGTTAAGCCAACTGGTTTGCCGGCTATCATGGTTAAGCCTTGAGAAATTTCTGGCAAATGTCGATGACCTTTAACGGCATAAGCTTTAAAACTCTCTCCTGTTTCACTCATTAATGTAGCTAACTCTGCTTTACGCCCTGCCCCGCTAACTCCCGACTTTACATCTGCAATCAAAAAATCTGTATCAATTAATCCGGCTTCTATCAGCGGTAAAAAGCCCAACTGTACCGCTGTAGGATAACAACCTGGACATGCAATTAGTTGCGCTGATTTAATCGCATCTCGATTTAGCTCTGGTAAACCATAAACCGCTTCAGCAATTAGCTCAGGACACGCATGCTCCATTCCATACCAAGCAGACCACTCAGACGCATCTTTTATTCTAAAATCAGCCGATAGATCAATGACCTTAACCCCGCGAGCTAACAAACCTTCCGCCATTAACATCGCCGTACCATTAGGAGTAGCAAAAAAAACCACATCACACGTCGCTAATGATTCCAACTCAGGTACACTAAACATCGCATCAATCATACCGCGTAAACTTGGATAAACAGCATCCACTCTAGTGCCCGCATCTGCCCTAGAAGTCACTACTGCCACCTCTACTTCCGTATGTAAAGCCAAAATTCTAAGTAACTCAACACCGGTATATCCAGTACCGCCTACCACACCCGCTCGAATCATGTTTTATCCTACTGACATATTGTTTATAAAAATAGTTGCAACATATAATAACCGGATACGCCTATATTCAATAATCTCCCTATGTCAGAAATATCCACCATGCATGCAATTGAAGTTTTTTCTGGGGAATTAAGACTCACCCAACGGAATATCCCTATACTTAACAGTCATCAAGTTCTCATAAAAGTTAAAGCCGCTGGCATTAATAGACCAGACATCATGCAACGTAAAGGCCTATACCCTCCACCCAATACAGCTTCTGATATCCTTGGTTTAGAAATAGCTGGCATTATTATCGCCATTGGCTCAGGAGTCAAACACCTCAAAATAGATGACGCCGTCTGTGCGCTGGTTACCGGAGGTGGCTATGCTGAGTATTGTCTAGCGACCGCCACGCTCTGCCTACCTATACCAAAAGATTATAATTTTATAGCCGCCGCCGCGTTACCCGAAACATTTTTTACGGTGTGGAGTAACGTTTTTGATCGTGCTCAATTACGCCCTAATGAAACATTATTTTTACAGGGTGGTACTAGCGGCATAGGCACAACTGCCATCCAATTAGCCACTGCTTTTGGCGCTAAAATCATTGTCACAGCGGGTTCCGATACTAAATGCCAAGCTTGCTTAGACTTAGGCGCTGACGCGGCTATCAACTACAAAACCCAAGATTTTGTCAGCGAGCTTAAACATATCACTGCCGATAAAGGCGTTGACGTTATATTAGACATAATCGGTGGCGACTACTTTCCGAGGCATTTACAATGCTTGGCCTTTGATGGTCGATTAGTACAAATCGCCATCCAAAATGGCCCAAAAACAGAGCTTAACCTATTACCCATTATGCTAAAACGCCTAACAATCACGGGCTCAACGTTAAGAACTAGAGATGATTATTTCAAGACTAACATTGCAAAAAGCCTACTTGAACACGTCTGGCCATTACTTAATAACGCACAAATAAAACCCATTATTGATAGTACATTTAAACTTAAAGATGCAAACCAAGCCCATCAAAGAATGGAAAGTAGCCAACACATTGGCAAAATAATATTAGAGGTATAACCATGTCTTACAAAACACTGATTTCTTCACAAACCCTATACCAACAGATTAATAATCCTAAATGGATTATTATTGATTGTCGATTCTCCCTAGCTGATAGCACAGTAGGCCATTATGCTTATCGACACGGACATATCCCGCAGGCTCGCTATGCCGACCTAAATAAACATTTATCCTCAGAAATCCGCTCCTACACAGGTCGTCACCCTTTACCAAACTTTAGTGTCTTATGTAAACAACTGGGCAACTGGGGTATCAGTAATGATACTCAAGTAGTCGTTTATGATGACGCAGGTGGAGCTTTCGCCGGGCGTTTATGGTGGTTATTACGCTGCTTAGG
The DNA here is from genome assembly GCA_903903765.1 of uncultured Methylococcaceae bacterium. Classification (GTDB taxonomy): domain Bacteria; phylum Pseudomonadota; class Gammaproteobacteria; order Methylococcales; family Methylomonadaceae; genus Methylobacter_C. The sequence goes on along the minus strand of CAIVAH010000179.1, from coordinate 6,099 downwards.
TCATGAACAAGTGGCAGTTCTTGATGGAGGATTTACAGCCTGGCAAAAACAAAATTTACCCATTACTACTGCATTACCCACTCTAAAACCCAAGGTTTTTAGAGCCTATTTAAACCCTAAACTATGGCTAAGCGCATTAGAAGTCGAAAACGCACTAGCTAGCAAAACGATACGACTTATTGATGCAAGAACCCCAGAACGCTTTCGTGGTGAACAAGAACCCATCGACCCAGTAGCAGGCCATATTCCTGGGGCTATTAACCGAGCCTTTCAATTAAACCTAAACCACGAGGGCTTATTTCTACCTGCGGATGAACTTAAAAATCACTTTAAACGCATACTCGGCCCAATAAGCCCAGAAAAAACCGTACATTACTGTGGGTCAGGCGTCACCGCCTGTCATAATTTACTGGCTATGGAACACGCAGGATTAACAGGATCAAAACTTTATGCAGGCGCTTGGAGCGAATGGATTACCAATCCCAACCGGTCTATCGGCACAAGTAAGTCGGCATAAAACCCGCAAACAATCTTCTTAACCGCTTATAATGGGCACTTTTTTTAGACGTAACGGCAGCGCAATAAATGACAGATTTTATCCCCGGTCAACGATGGATTAGTAACACCGAGTCGGAACTTGGTTTAGGACTTATTACAGACGTAAGTTATAAACGCGTCACCGTCCGATTTTTGGCCAGTGATGAACAGCGTATTTACGCCATTGATAACGCACCTTTGACACGCGTTAGCTTTGCGGTTGGTGACACAATCCAATCTATTGATGAAGAAGAACTTATCATTACCGGAATCTCACAAAACGCTGGCCTTATTACCTATATTGGCATGGATGCTTTTGGCGAAGAAGTGCAATTAGAAGAGATTGAACTGAATCATCATATCCAATTTAATAAACCTCAAGATCGCTTATTCACAGGCCAAATTGACCCCAATAGTTGGTTTCAATTACGGTATGAAACTTGGTTACGACTACAACAACATCAACAATCCCCGGTTAAAGGCTTAATGGGTGGACGAACCTCATTAATTCCTCATCAACTTTATATTGCTCATGAAGCCGCCAATCGCTCCGCCCCCCGAATTATGCTGGCGGATGAAGTTGGCTTAGGAAAAACCATTGAAGCTGGCTTAATATTACATCATCGATTACTCAATGGATTAAGCAAGCGGGTTTTAATTATTGTTCCAGAAAGCTTAGTTCATCAATGGCTAGTTGAAATGCTAAGACGCTTCAACCTGCGTTTTAGTGTATTTGATGAAGCTCGCTGTGCTAATGATCCAGAACTAGACAGCCTAGATGAACCACAAGAAGAAGATAAAGATTACAACCCATTTTTAACTGAACAACTCATACTATGTAGCCAAGGACTTTTTTCTAGCTACCCCAAACGCCAAAAACAAGCGCTTGACGCTGGTTGGGATATGGCCGTGGTTGACGAAGCACACCATTTAGAATGGAGCGAAACAAGTGCCAGCCCAGAATATCAATTCGTTGAAGCCTTAGGTTTACAAACGCCCGGCCTTGTCTTATTAACCGCCACCCCAGAACAACTAGGCAAAGAAAGTCACTATGCACGCTTAAGACTGTTAGACCCCGATCGATTCTATAGTTTTCCAGCATTTGTAGAAGAAGAACGCTTATTTGAGCCAGTGGCCAACGCCGCCAAACTGTTATTAGCTGATCAAACACTAAGCGCAGAAGACCAAGCAACGTTAACCAGTTTACTTAAAGATGATAATGTCAGCGGCTTATTAAGCAACTTAAATGATCCGACAAAATCAGCCTCAGCAAGAGCCGCCTTAATCAATATACTCTTAGATCATCATGGGACAGGACGTATTCTATTTAGGAACTCCAGACAAACCGTACGAGGATTTCCAGAGCGTGAACGCTTTGCCTATCCACTCAACGGCGAGCCCAATACCACAGATTTACAACAAGATCCTCGCTATAAATGGTTAGTAGAACAATTAACCACGGCCAATCCATCAACCCATGGCCCCTCGCTAAAAGATCAAAAAGCCTTATTGATCTGTAAACACGCACAAACAGCCATTGATTTAGAACAAACCTTAAAAAACCGCGCGGGTATTGCGTCGGCTGTTTTCCATGAAGGCATGTCGATTATTGAACGTGACCGTGCTGCTGCCTACTTTGCTGACGAAGAAAGTGCTGCTCGTTTATTAATATGCTCTGAGATAGGGAGTGAAGGCCGGAACTTTCAGTTTGTGCACCATCTCATCTTATGGGACTTACCAACCAATCCGGACTTATTACAACAACGTATCGGCCGTTTAGATCGTATTGGTCAAAAACATGTCATCCAAATTCATGTCCCTTTTATAGCACAAAGTCCGCAACAACGCCTATTTGAATGGTATGACGAAGGTCTTAATGCATTCCGGAGCAACAACTCTGCAGCACAGGCCGTGGCAGACGCACTAAGAAATGATATCGAAAGTGCTTTGATTAATGCTGATCATTTTGCAGCACTGATTGCTAATACGCAAAAACTGAGTAAAAAGATTGAAGCACAATTACATAATGGTCGTGATCAACTTTTAGAATTAAACTCTTGCCGTAAAGAATCCTCAGATGAACTTATCGCGCAAATTAACACCTATGAACATGAAGGGGCTCTATGGCCTTACATGGATACCCTATTTGAAAGTTATGGGGTAGATACTGAATATCACTCACCGGAATGTTTCATTATTCGCCCCAGTGATCATTTACGTGTCTCGCATTTCCCTAACCTGTCAGAAGATGGCATGACCATCACGATAAACCGGCATACGGCTTTAGCCAGAGAAGAACTACACTTCTTAACTTGGGAACACCCCTTAGTCACCTCAGCGATGGATTTAGTTTTATCCAGTGAAACTGGCAATGCAGCTATTAGTGTCGTTCATCATGAAAACTTAAAAGCGGGGCAATTCTTAATAGAATGCTTATTTATCGTCGAATGTAGCGCTCCTGTAGAATTACAAATTGGCCGCTTCTTACCACACACGCCTGTTAGAGTATTAATCAACCAGACTCAATTAGATTTAACTGATGAGTTTACCCATGAAGATTTATTAGATATTGGTAAAAACTTTGATAAACAACAAATCATTGGTTTTTTAAATAACCAACGCCTACCAATCAGTAAGTTGATTGAAGTTGCCGAAACTAGAGCCAAAACCGATATGCAAACCCTAATTGATTCTGCTACTAACACCATGTTAACGGCATTATCAGCAGAAATTAAACGATTAGCTCGCTTGCAAAAAGTGAATCCAACGATTAAAACCGAAGAAATAGAACACCTAAAAGATATGACGATGCTCGCGCATGAGAACATACAAGCCGCACAACTGCGTTTAGATGCGGTGCGTTTTATTATTACCAGTTGAGATCATCATGCTAAGCATAGGAAAAATAAACACCTTAAAGGTCGTTAAAAAACAAGGTGCGGATATCTATTTAGATAATGGCATTTCGGCTAAAGTCTTATTAGCCGATAAAAAAGCCCCTGAAAATTGTGAACTAGGCGACAGCTTAGAGGTATTTGTCTATGCGGATAGCGAAGGACATTTAGCGGCGACAACTAAAAAACCTCTTGCGCTAGTAGACGAAATAGCATGGCTTAAAGTGGTGTCACTCAATTACACCGGTGCTTTTTTAGATTGGGGTTTACCTAAAGACTTACTCGTTCCTTTTAGTGAACAACACCACGAAATGGAAGTTGGTCGGTCTTACTTAGTTAAAGTGTTTTTAGATGATAAAAATAGACTCGCTGCCACCACAAAAATTGATCGCTTTATTGAAGATACTGCGGAAGAATTAGAAGCTGGTCAAAAAATAGCTGCAATTATTGCTGATAAAACTGACCTAGGTGTTAAAGCCATCATTAACAATCAATACTGGGGCATGCTATACCACAATGAACTATACCAACCGGTCAGAAAAGGTCAGACGGTAGAGGCTTATATCAAACAAATTCGTGAAGATGGCAAGATAGACCTGGTGTTACAACAACCCGGTTATGGCAAAGTATTGACCTTAACAGATAAAATTTTGCAGAAATTAGAACAAAATAATGGCGAATTAAACCTGAGTGACAAAAGCCCACCAGAAGCTATTTACGCCACATTTGGCGTCAGTAAAAAAGTTTATAAACAGGCCATCGGCTCTTTGTATAAACAAAAGCTGATTACGATTGATGATAAAGTGGGGATTAAGTTGGTTTAAGTAAGATTACTGCAGTAACTCCGGCTGTTTATGGAACTTTCGCACCAATAACTGCAATTTCTCCGTCTAAAGATGCAATTTCTCCAGTTAAAGCTATAACTTTAGCCGGAGAAAATGCAAGAACGAGCGTTAAGATAACAAGGATTACGTCATTTTATGGAGTATTTAAGGTTATGACTATAAGTACTCCACCTAAACCTGCATTAACAGTCGCTATATCTACAACATTAGGGACTGTTAATGCAGGTTTTGGAGCTAATACTCCAGTTTTAGACCGAGAAAGTGACGGTATTTGAAGTGATACTTAGGAATATTTATTACACAACTTGTGCAATAACTCTCTCACCCTTTTAAATTGCGTTAGTTTTTCAGCTTGGAATACTTAAATTAAACCTGTCCACCCACACCTTTAAACTTATCAACAAACTTGGCAATTTTCTCAAAAACAGTTTGTTTTTTAATTAAATATTGTGGATTAAGCGGACTCATTTTTGGCAGAATTGCATTAAGTTCTGTACCGTTTTCACTGGCATATTCACGTTTTAACGATGCAGTAATATAACGCTTTGCCGCTTCTGCATTCAGGTTTTCAGCACTAATTAATGCTTCTGCTTCACGTTGTTGTTCAGCTTGAGCAAAACTAAAAAAAGCCTCAATAATGCTGGCTTTGTCGAGAATGTTGTCCAAGTTGGTTTGGTTAATAAAATCTACAACCAAACTTTCTTTAGCACGACTACCAATGCTGGCACGAATTAAACGGCGTACTTCTTCAAGCAATGCGGCTTTATCTTTAAGCTTTTTATGATTTTCAAAAATCAATTCCAGAATGTAATCCAGATTAATCTCTTGTGATTTAAGTAGATCTACCTCAAATACCACATCCCCCCAATCAAGGGTAGAGGTATCTTTATCGTTGGCGACTTTTTCACGATTTAACCAATCACGAATATCGTTATAAGTTGAGCGGTAATCTTGTACGATACGCTCGGTAGGCATCTTTATCGTTTGCATAACGGCTAAGTCATCATCACTTAAATAGTGCTTAGCTTTAAACGCCTCTAAGGCTGAAGTGTCTTTTATATCTAAGCCTTGTAAGGCTTTTAACCCCGCAAATTCATCATAGTTTTGTAGCACATTCTCGACACGCAAATATTCACCAAATAATTTAGCAAATTCTTTCTTATCCTGTTCTTTAACAATTTCATCAGGATTTGGAAAGCGTTGTTCTAATTCAGTCACCACCTCTAAATAACCCCGCCGTGCTTCACCCGTTACCACATCGATAAAGCCTTCCATGTATTCTTTGTAGCTTTTTTCCAGCACCACATTTTTGGTGTTTTTATCACCAAATAAGGTAATAGCATCCACTGTCGCTTGTTCTAAATCACGGAAGGTGACAATATTGCCAAACGTCTTCGTGGCATCATAAATACGATTAGTGCGTGAATAAGCTTGTATCAAACCGTGATAGCGCAGGTTCTTATCAACAAATAAGGTGTTCAAAGTAGGTGCATCAAAACCAGTCAGAAACATGCCCACTACAATGAGCAAATCAACTTCTTGACTTTTTACTCGTAGAGCAAGGTCGCGATAGTAGTTTTGAAACGCATCACTATCAACACCATAATTGGTTTTAAACAGCGCGTTATAGTCAGCTATTGCCGCACTTAAAAACTCTTTAGCACTACTAGCCATTGCGGTGAGCTCAAAGCTTTCATCTAAAATATCGCCCACAGCATCTTGTTCTTCATTGGCCGCAAAAGAAAAGATGGTGGCAATCTTAAGCGGATTATCACTGTCTTTTTGTAACTGCTTAAATGATTCATAGTACAACTTAGCGGCAT
>CAIVAH010000178.1 GCA_903903765.1 uncultured Methylococcaceae bacterium | reverse complement strand
TCATCCACTGTCACATTGGGGGCAACGACAATATCTGCGAATATCTTAACATTATAATGCGATAAAACCGGCTTTTGCGCGGCTTTACCAAAATATTGCGGCAAATCTTTAAGTTCTTCTGGGCCTCGCACCACCGGTAAACCCAAATCTTTAGATAAAGCCTCTAAATCACCCCGACACCGACCCGGCACAATCATACGATCAGCACCAAAAGTTTCCTGCAGACGACGTCCGATCATATCGGCAGTCATTAAAGCCGCCACTTTAATACCGAGTTGATGCACGGTATACGTAAACTCTGGCTGCATTTTCTCCAGAATATTACGCAATTGTTTTTCGGCTAACTTACCCGTTAAGAATAAAATGTGCTCAGGCATTTAAACGGTAGTTCCTTGAGTCACTTCTTGCAAACGCGTCTTAACACTTGCAAATAAATCATCGACACTTTTAACGATATGAGTGTATTCAATAGTAGCTAATTTATCAGTCGCCTCAAGATCAATTTGTCGAGGATAAACCATCACCATTTTACCTTTAGGCGCCGTTGTTTCCATCTCAGGCGAAATATCACAAGGGTACACAATACTGGGCACCCGACATTTACCCGCTTGCGCAAATAAATTAGTCACTAAAGAATCCGCAATACCTAACACGCATTTAGCAACGGTATTAGACGTGGCAGGTGCCATGACAAAAGTATGATAATAACCCGAATAAAACAAACCTACAGGAGGAGATGATGCTGCCTTGTCTCTATAAACTGGCATTTTTTCGCGGATGTCATTTATATTAAAGCCATACATTTTGATGACTTCTTCCGCCGCCTGACTCAAATACAAATCGACATTATCGAGTGTCAGTACGAAATTAAGACATTCTTCTATATAATGACCGGAGCCAGTAATGGCCCAAGCGAGTCGTGGTGTAGTCATGACAGCGTTAACAATTAAATTTAAGCCCGCATTATACCTGATTCTAACCCTCACAACGCAGAGGAGCGTTTAGACATGTTCAGCCAATTCACCAAACCCCTTATCATGGGAATTTTAAATGTCACCCCGGACAGTTTTTCTGATGGCGGGCAATTTTCTGATATTGATACCGCATTAACACAAGTAAAACGCATGATATCAGAAGGTGTAGACATTATAGATATCGGGGGCGAGTCAACCCGACCAGGCTCAGATCCCGTCTCGCCCGCTGAACAACAAAGACGAGTGATTCCGGTGATTGCAGCTATAAGACAAACACTAAACAATGATATTTTAATCAGCATTGATACCACCTCTAGTCTAGTTGCTAAAACTGCCCTTGAAGCAGGTGCCAATATTATTAATGATGTCAGCGCCGGTCTTGAAGATCCTGCTATCTTAAATGTGGCCGCAGAATTTAATGCTCCTATCATCTTAATGCATAGGCAAGGTACACCTAAAACCATGCAAGATAACCCTTACTATGACGATGTGGTGCCTGAAGTGATTAACACTTTATTAGCGCAAGTTGAAGCCGCCATTCAATCTGGCATTAAAAAGGGAAACATCCTAATTGATCCCGGCATCGGGTTTGGCAAACGAAAAGAAGATAATCTAGAATTATTGGCACATTTAGATCAATTTGTGGCCTTAGGCTTCCCTGTATTATTAGGTACCAGTCGTAAACGTTTTATGGGCACTATCTGCAATGTAACAGAACCCGCAGAATTAGTAACAGCCACAGCAGTGACTACAGGATTAGGTGTAATGGCTGGGGTGCAATTATTTAGAGTCCATGATGTTAAAGAAAATCGCCAAGCTGCAGATGTCGCTTGGGCGATAAAAAATAGTTAAACTGGCACCACTAAAGATGCGCTTCACTGTCGTTTAGCACATCCTATGACTTAAATATTAATGATGGTAGTTTGATATCAAAGAACCGTTACCAGAGATTTAGTCATTAAATGTAATCTTTGACCAATCCTGATCGATATTCCAGTACCTACTACTAAACTAGCACTATCAACTTTGGTTATTGGAGTAATCGTAGAGATTATTGCTAAGTTTGCCGGTGAAATAGCAGCATTCGTCCCTAGCAATGCAGTAGCAACTTCTGTTACTGAAATAGTTACCGAGCTTAATGCGGGGTTAGCTTAAAAAAACGGTTTTATTCATCCCTAAACCTGCAAGATTAGCTGAAGAAACTACATTATCCGTTCCTAACACTGCAAAATCAGCCACTAACACTGAAACATTAGTTCCGGCTACTGGAATAGTTACTGAGGTCACTACGAGTTTAGGTGGAGAAACTACATCATCCGTGCCTAACACCGCAATTTCAACTCTGGTTATTAGGGTAATCAGCGCAATAATACCAATCAATTAACTCAGTATCTTAAAAATAGTGGCGTTGTGAGATGGCCACTTATCATTTTTAAAATAGTTACAGAATACTTGCTAGATACCGAAGCAACTTTTTTTCACAAAACTCCAGGCACAAAAAAAGGGGAGCCTAAGCTCCCCTCGAATGAGCGCACCTCAAACTTGTCCAGCAGGTTTGTTTTTGT
>CAIVAH010000177.1 GCA_903903765.1 uncultured Methylococcaceae bacterium | reverse complement strand
TACTTACCCCAACAAAACTTAAGTAACTTAAAAAGAGGTCAAAAAGTCATCCTACTCACCGATGTTTATCCTAATCAAGAGTTTATAGCAGAAATTAGCGTTATTAACCCAAAAGTTGATATTAATACTCGAAACATCAACATCCGAGCCGTACTTAAGAATTCAAAAAATAAATTACTACCCGGCATGTATGGCACTATAAAAATTAAAATCGCTGTCGAACAAAGCTTGATAACTTTACCTAGAACCGCCATTACCTTTAATGCATTTGGGGCTAACATTTATCGCATTGAAAATAAAGCTTCAAATGAAAAACAGCAACCCCAATTAATTGCCAAACAAATCTCAATTAGCACTGGTAAAACACGTGGCGATCAAATAGCTGTCCTAAGTGGCGTTAATGAAGGTGACACCATCGTAACAACAGGCCAAATAAAACTACACAATAATTCTCCCGTAAAAATTGACAATTCGGTACAGCCTTTGAATAACGCTGCGCCTCAACCAACAGACCAATAAAACGCCATGAATTTTACCGATATTTTTATCCGTAGACCCATACTGGCGACTGTTGTCAGCATGATGTTACTGGTGCTCGGCTTACGCGCACTCACCGAGTTACCGGTACTTCAGTACCCACGCACAGAAAATGCCGTCATCACCGTTACCACGGCCTATTACGGCGCAGATCCAGATATTATTGCTGGTTTTATTACGACCCCCCTCGAAAATACGATAGCGCAAGCTAATGGCATTGACTATATCAGTTCAACTAGCCATAACAGTCTCAGCACGATTACAGCTAATCTGCGCTTAAATTTTGACCCTAATAAGGCACTTACAGAAATAAACACTAAAGTAAATGCGGTTCTAAACCAACTCCCCCCAGAAGCACAAACCCCAACATTAAGCGTTAAAATTGGTCAAGACATTGACGCCATGTACATCGGGTTTTCTAGCGATGTGCTAGCTGCTAACAAAATAACTGATTATCTCATCCGCTCTGTACAACCTAGACTACAAGGTATTGAAGGCATTCAAACCGCAGAGCTTCTTGGTGGAAAAAACTTCGCTTTACGCGCATGGCTTGATCCAAACAAACTGACTGCCTATACCTTGACTGCCACAGATATCAATAATGCGCTTAGAAAAAACAACTACATCGCAGGTTTAGGCACGACTAAAGGTGAAATGGTTCAAGTCAACTTAACCGCTACAACCAGTTTACATTCAGTTAATGAATTCGAAAATTTAATCATTAAACAAGAAAATGGTGCCATCATTCGTTTAAAAGATGTTGCCAAAGTTACCTTAGGCGCTGACGAATATGAATCAAGTGTTTCTTTTGATGGTAACAAAGCCGTTTATATTGGCTTGCAAGTTGCCTCTAACGCCAACTTACTTGAAGTCATAGCCCGCGTAAAACATGTTTTCCCTGAGATACAAGCTCAATTACCTAACGACATTAGCGGAAAAATTGTTTACGACTCCACCCAGTTTGTAGATAGCTCAATCAACGAGGTGATTCATACTTTAGTAGAAGCCTTACTCATTGTTACCCTCGTAGTATTTGCCTTTTTAGGCTCACCTCGCTCCGTATTAATTCCAGTCATCGCCATTCCTTTATCACTCATCGGCACCTTTACTATCATGTTGTTACTGGGGTTTTCTATTAATCTTCTAACATTGCTCGCACTAGTCTTAGCAATCGGTTTAGTCGTTGATGATGCCATCATTGTGGTTGAAAACGTTAATCGTCATATAGAGGATGGAATACAACCACTGCAAGCATCTTTATTAGCCGCAAGAGAATTAACGGCGCCGATTATCGCCATGACGATAGTCTTAATTGCCGTGTATGTGCCAGTGGGATTTCAAGGTGGTTTAACAGGGGCACTATTCACAGAATTTGCATTTACTGTGGTCGCTGCAGTCACAGTTTCTGCTATAGTGGCACTGACCTTGTCACCCATGATGTGTGCAAAATTATTAAAACCTCATACGCATATTAGAAACGGCTGGGAAGAGCGATTGATAGACAGCATTGATAAGCAGGTTTTAAAAATACAAAAAGTCTATTCAAATACCTTGCACAATACACTTAACTTTTTACCCGTAACGGGCGTATTTGCCTTAATTATTCTGTGTAGCATTTATTTTTTATATAACAGCTCAAATAGAGAACTCGCTCCCCAAGAAGACCAAGGCGTAATTATTACCATGGCAACTTCAGCGCCTGATGCAACGCTAGAGCAACGCTTAGTTTATGCTGAACAAGTTTATAAAAAATTTGTGCAACACACAGAAACTGATCATGTTTTTCAACTTAACTCACTGGGGCAATCCATCGCTGGTACCGTACTTAAACCTTGGAATGAACGAAAACTCAGTGCTAATCAATTACAACCAGTCATCCAAGAAGAAATGAATAGCATTGCCGGTGTGAAAATTGCCACATTCCAACCGCCACCGCTACCAGGTAGCAGTGGCTTGCCGATTCAATTTGTTATTAAAAGTACTGGAGAGTTTGCTGACTTAAACAAGTTAGCGGAACAATTCATACAAGAAGCACAAGCCAGCGGCCGCTTTATATTTCTTGATAAAGACCTCAAATTTGATCAACCACAGGCAGAGCTTACCATTGACCGAGATAAAGCCGCCTTACTGGGCTTAAACATGCAGGATATTGGCTCATCCTTAGCCTCAATATTAGGTGGAGGTTACATCAATTACTTTAGCATGTCAGGTAGATCCTATAAGGTTATACCGCAAGCGCAACAGGCATTTCGTTTAAATGCTGATCAATTACTCAATTATCATATTAAAACTGCAGACGGCAGTACGGTAGCGCTTTCGACAATCGCAAATATCAGTATTAAAACGGTACCGCAATCTTTAAATCATTTCCAACAGATTAATGCGGTAGTGGTTTCGGGCGTACCTTTTCCTGGCGTTACTGTTGGCGATGCACTCAACTCACTTAAAACACTAGCGCTAGAAACACTGCCACCCACTTATACGGTAGATTTTGCTGGGCAATCAAGACAACTGGAACAAGAGTCCAGTAGCTTTGTATTTACCTTTACCTTTGCGCTAATTATTATATTTTTAGCGTTATCTGCTCAATTTGAAAGCTTCAGAGATCCGCTAATTATTCTTGTCTCCGTACCTATGTCTATCGCCGGCGCACTCGTATTTATTGCCCTAGGGGTAGGCAACGCCACCTTAAATATATATACAGAAGTAGGATTAGTTACCCTAATGGGCCTCATCAGTAAACACGGTATCTTAATAGTAGAATTTGCGAATTTAAAACAAAAAAATGGCTTAAGCAAAAGAGCTGCAATCGAAAGTGCGGCCAGTATCCGATTAAGACCTATCTTAATGACTACAGCTGCGATGGTATTGGGCGTATTACCTTTAATTTTTGCAACAGGAGCAGGCGCTATATCGCGCTTTAACATTGGCCTAGTGATCGCGACAGGCATAGCTATTGGCACCTTATTCACTTTATTTGTTGTACCAGCAGTTTACTTATTATTAGGAGAAAATCATCATAGTAATGATAAAATTGAGCTCAGCTAAACAAAGTGCAAACTACTTAACAAAATGAAAAATTGGCTTGTGTAAAAATCCATATTATAATTCTTACAAATATTCGATTATGTACTGGAAACGAATAACAAATATTGGCAGTTAAATGGAATAAAAATCCACCCTCTTAGAAAAAAGATCAAAAAGATCAAAAGATCAAAAGATCAAAAGATCAAAAACAGTATTAAAAATACTAAATTTTAAGCAATGCTTTAATATAAATACAACTAATTATAATAACTTGTTTATTTAACAAAACATTAACTTGCAATACAAGCATGATTTCTAGTACTATCATGATGAAAATCTGAAAAAATATTTTTTATCAGCAATTAATTAAATTTATATTAACTTTGCCTGCACCAAATATCCAAAACTTTTTACCTAATCTATTTCTAACCCCTTACGAGACTATAAGATGAAAAACTGTAACGATACAATCAAATTGGGGCTATTAATAGCCGCACTTCTTAACCCTCTATCTGTCTATGCAGACGTAACATCAGATATCAATACAGCCTTAGCAAGTTCAACTGACCCAGCAGCACAAGCGACTGCAGTGGCTTTAGTTGTGAGCCAAGCGATTGCTGCAAACCCAGAAAACGCAGTAGCCATTACCACGGCTGCTATAACAGCAGCACCTACATTAGCAGCTAAAATTACTACTGCTGCTGTGACTGCTGCTCCAACTTACGCAGCTGCAATTACTACCGCTGCTGTAACAGCTGCTCCAACTTATGCAGCTGCAATTACTACCGCTGCTGTGACAGCTGCTCCAACTTACGCAGCTGCAATTACTACCGCTGCTGTAACAGCTGCTCCAACTTATGCAGCTGCAATTACTACCGCTG
>CAIVAH010000176.1 GCA_903903765.1 uncultured Methylococcaceae bacterium | reverse complement strand
CCATAAGGTTTCGGTCTTTAAATCTAAGCCTAAACTCCACTCACCGATATAACTCGGATGTCCAAAATGGGTAATAATATCGTCGGCTTCTTGTTTCCATTCATTAATACATTTATTAACGTGCCCATAAATGTCTAAATCCAAATCCTCTTGGGTAAAACACTGATAACGGTGCATATCAAACACCACATTACTAAACGTAGGCTCCATTAAAAAACCCTGATATTCATGAAATGATCTAAAACCATCGTGAAAAACCAAAGCGACTTGTTCAGCAGCACAATATTTTCTAATCCGCTGATACGCATCTTGAGTATAAGTTTTTAAGATTTCGGTATCAATATCCCAACGCGGTTCATTTAAAACTTCAATAGCGTGTAAAGCAGAACTTTGTTGATAACGCTGCGCAAGTCGCTCTATGACATCTAAGGAGTAATTAATATAATCATGCCGAGTATGCCAAGAGCAGACATCAAGGATGCCACCATTATCAAAACCATTTTGAGAACCTGGAGCCGCATGCAAATCTAATACCACTTTAAAATCATACTTTTCAGCCCACGCAAAAGCCTGATCTAAAATTTCATGCCCACCTTTTACATAAGGATGGGAATTTTGCCCATAAGCCGGATTATAAGGGTAATCATCGCCAAAAAGCCAATGTCCCAATGGAATTCTAACGGCATTTATGCCTATATTTGCCAACCAAGCAAAATCTGCTTCAGTAATAAATGTTTGCCAGTGAGCTTTAAGATGTTGCTCGGCACGGCCACCCAACTCGACACAGTAACTGGTTTCATCCGTTGCTTCTAAGCCTTCAAATAGACTAGGCGTCATCCATTTTTCTAGCACTAACCAACCGCCGAGATTAACGCCTCTCAACTTTTTAGTAGGTAACTCAACTCTATTCATCATCACAAAACAATTTGTCGACTATGAAAAGCTTCAGCAGTTGGATGCTTTGATAATGTTAATAAAGTAGCATCTGGTAATTCTTTAAAAATTAACCGTAGCATAGCTGCTTCACTTTCTGGGTCCAAAGAATCAAAAGCTTCTTCAATCAAAATCCACTTTGGCGCATATAACAATAAACGTACCACACCTAAGCGCTGTTGTTGCGCGCGCGTTAAAGCCACATCCCATTCATCGTCTTGATCTAATTGACAAATTAACTCTTCAAGCCCGACTAATTTAAAGAATTCTTCCAAAGATCCAATTCGACAATAACCAGGCAAACAAGGGTAACAAATAGCGGTGCGTAATGATCCCTCCGGCAAAAAAGGTCTCGGTGACATAAAAAACATCGGATCACCATCAGGTAATTCAATTCGCCCTGAACCCCAAGGCCAAAGCCCAGCAATGGCTTTAAAAAGTTTTGATCCACTTGCTGTATCGCTTTTGATTAGAACATGTTCACCTTGCAAAATACTTCCGTTTAAGTTTGCTAAAATTACCTCTCCATTGAGTTTTGACAAACACAGATTATCAAACACTAAAACATTTTGTTCGGGCTTTTCTACCAAAATGCGTTGTGGATCAGGTTTAGCAATCTCAGTATCTAAATCCTCTAAGGCTTTAACCAAACTTAAAACTCGCTCCACTGATGCTCGCCATTGCGCAATAGCCGCCATATTATTTGCTGGCCAAGATAGCGCCGTTGATACTTGTTGAAATGCCTGCACTGATTGCATTAAAGCACCCAAAGTTATACTACCAAAAATATATCTAGGTGCTGCGATAAGCACAGGAAAGGCCATCGATAATACCGAGTACCCCGAATTAAAAACTAAGATATTTGACCATGCATTAGTTTGATGGTTATAGGATTTGATTATATTTTGAAAGAAATCATGAAAGCGTTTCTTTTCAATCTCTTCACCATGAATTAACGCGATCGCTTGAGAATGTTCTCGGGCTTTAACTAAGCTAAATCTAAAATCGGCTTCTGCCGTTTGCATAAAGTTGGTCGATACGGTTAAGGGCTGGCCGACCCACCACCCTAACACAGAAGCTAATGATGAATAAATGATAGCCACCACGACTAAATAACCCGATATAGGCAAGACAAACAAACCTAAATTAAGCTCAATACGTCCCGATAGTGACCACAATATTTCCGTAAAACTAATCAATATTAAGATACTGTAAAACAAAGAATGCGATAAGGTGATCGCTTCATCGGTAGCAATTCTTATATCTTCAGCAATTCGGCCATCTGGATTATCATGCTCCGCTGTTTGAATGTGCGTCACTTGATAATGATGGCCTTTATGCATCCATTGTCCAATCACGCGCTCTGTTAACCAAGTCCGCCAAGCAATTTGTAAGTGACGCTTTATTTTTAGATGATAAGCCGTCACCGCCAAACTAGTGCCAAAAATTAAAACTAAATAGCCAATCTGCGTCCATAATTCTGACATAGAATGCTGTTCAATGGCATTAAAGAGGGCCGCACTCCATTCGGTGATAGTCACCGCAAGCACCATCTGTAGTATGGTTAAACAGATTAAAACGAGGGTTTGTTGATGAATAACCCGCTTATTCTCGGATTTCCAAAAAGGCCCCGCTAGTTGAAGAAATTGTATAAAAAATCCGCTTTGTGCTTGCATTACTTACTCTCCACCTGCGGTAAAAAAACATCATGCTTAATCTTCTAGTTTTACCCAATCTTCTAAAGCGGCAATAATACTCTTTGCTTGGTCTTTACTAGATATATTAAATTTTGATTTTTGTTGATATTCACCGTTACGTTTTTGATAGCGACGAATGGTGTATTTGTCAGGGCCGTATTCTTCTTTAGCACGATTCCAGTCTTGATAACGATACATTACCGTTGCCCAGGCCCCTTTAGTTAATACTTTTTTATCCAGTTCCTTAACAGTCTCAACACCACCGTCTTCGTAGGTTACCGTTAATTCATCTACTGTTTCAGCCATTTTATTCTCTATTATGTTGTATCAATTAAGCAACCCGCACATAATTCTATACGGGTTATATCTTATTTACCAAAAAACTGCCCAAAAGCACGACTACCTTTACCCGTTTTTATAGTATCAATTACTTTAAGCTTTTTAGCATCAATAACCGAAACACTGTTATCAAACCAATTAGCCACATAGACTTGACGATCATCAGGATGTGTATTTATACCTTCTGGCTTAGTACCTACCTCTATTAAGCCAATATTTTTTAAGGTCTGTGTATCGATCACAGACACGGAGCCATCATCTTGATTGGTCACAAATAATCTAGAGTCATTTAAAGCTAAGGCGGTTGCATAAGGCAAAGTGCTAACTTTAATAGTCGCAATATTTTGTAAGCTTCTAGTTTCTAAAACAGAAACATCATCACTCTGTACATTTGCCACATATATACGCTGGCCGGTTGAATCTATAGTCAAGCCAAAAGGGTGTGTACCAACAAACGTAGTTTTAACCACGGTTAAACTATCTAAATTAATCTTAGAAACCGAGTTACTCAAGCGATTAGCTACATATAACCAGTGATTATCAGGACTGACCACTAAACCCGAAGGCGATTTGCCCACGGCAATGGTTTTAATTACTTTTAAACTGTTGACATCTATTACATCAACATTATTGTTATACCAATCCGCCACATAAATATGTTTACCCTGCGAGTCTACAGCGATCCCTAAAGCACCTTCACTGACCACAATCGTTTTTATAACAGCTTGTTTTTTAGTGTCAATAACCGCAAACCCATGTGCTTCTGGAGTACTGATATAAGCTTTATCCCCATGCGGAGATAAAGCAACACCAGCCGGTTTACCTTGAACTTTTACAGTACCTATTACTTTAGCTTGTTGAGTATCTATTACAGAAACACTATCGTCCAATTGGTTACTGATATAAGCAAACGGACTAGCAGGTAATTCTGTGCAAAAAAAAGTGGTAACGACTAACGTCGCTACCACTGGAAATTTTTTAATTAACACCGCTTAAACTCTTATTTTTCAGCAAGTGTTTTAAGGTTAATTAAACCCGTTTTAAGAACCTCATTGACTGCCGCATTAGCTGTTTCTTCGTTCATTTCTACCGGTGGATTGTTATTAGTATAAGCACGGTAATAACCTGCAGTCCAAGAAACCACAGTCGCTGTACCTTTAGCTTCAACTTCAATACTGGCTGAATAGTTATCAACAGGTAATGCTGGTACTTTTTCTTCTACGCCCGCATGCACAATTGTTTTAGCAATACTGATATCTGTAATTTTGTAGGCATACGACATTTTAGCTTCGTCATATTTTTTTAACTCTTCAGTGAT
>CAIVAH010000175.1 GCA_903903765.1 uncultured Methylococcaceae bacterium | reverse complement strand
CCTTGAGTTCAATTACGCCTAATGCATTATTGCCATCTGCAACCACTAAAGGCGTACTACCACGCCGAGCAACATCATCCACCAAAGCATTCAACTCCAATGGCCAAGCCCCATCTTGTGTTTGAATATATTCTCTTATGGAATCTGCTGCCCCTTTCCGAATTTGTCGCTTATCAATATTAATTCCACTCATCCGAGTCTGTGCACTAAACTCTATAAACGTTGCCTCTATAGTTGATAAGTCTAGGTCTTGCACCTCATGTTTTTGTTTTGCTAAAAACACGATACTTCGACCTTCAGGCGTTTCATCTGCTAAAGAACTTAAATAAGCAACGTAGGCCAGATCTTGATGACTGATATGATTGGCCGGAAAAAACGCCGATGCTTGACGATTCCCTAAAGTAATCGTACCGGTTTTATCCAGTAACAAAACATCAACATCACCTGCAGCCTCAACTGCCCTTCCTGAAGTTGCAATTACATTTTTCTGCATCATTCGACCAATACCCGCTACCCCAATAGCAGACAACAGACCACCAATGGTAGTTGGAATTAAACATACCAATAAAGCGACTAACACCGTTACACTTATCTCTTTTCCGCTACCCGCAGTTTCAACACTGTATATTGAAAAAGGCAATAGCGTGACAGTAGCCATTAAAAACACCAGCGTTAAGGCCACCAGTAAAATAGTTAGCGCAATTTCGTTAGGCGTTTTTTGACGCTTCGCGCTTTCAACCATTGATATCATTTTATCTAAAAAAGACTCTCCTGGATTAGTTGTAATACGAACCACTAACCAGTCAGATAACACTCTTGTTCCACCCGTAACAGAACTAAAATCACCACCGGATTCACGGATAACGGGGGCACTTTCTCCAGTAATTGCACTTTCGTCTACTGAGGCTATGCCTTCTATCACTTCACCATCTCCGGGTACAAAATCACCCGCTTCAATTAAGACAATATCGCCTTTACGTAATGATGAACCTTCAACTTCTAACACTTGACTCCCATAGCGGGGTTCAGCTAATTTCTTTGCGGCAATATCTCGTTTAGCTGTTTTTAAAAATGCCGCCTGTGCTTTACTTCGCCCTTCTGCAACAGCTTCAGCAAAATTAGCAAAAAGTACCGTAAACCATAACCATAAAGTGATATTCAAGATAAAACCACTCGGTTCTTCACTTTTACCGGTTACTGCTTGCAGCCATAACACGGTAGTTAATAGACTACCCAGATAAACAACAAACATGACTGGATTTTTCCATTGCTGACGAGGCGTCAATTTTAAAAATGCATTAACGATGGCTTGTCGCAGAATTTCTGCATTCCACAAAGTATTTAAATCAGGTTTACTCATCATAGTACTCATTACCTATCTCGTCTTAATGTTGGCTGATCATTTGTAAATGCTCAACAATTGGGCCTAATGCCAAGGCAGGCACAAAAGTTAAGGCCCCCACCATGAGTACAGTAATAATCAAGAGCAATGTAAAAAGTGGCGTATGCGTGGGTAAGGTTCCAGCACTGACTGGAATCGTTTTCTTTGCGGCTAATGCACCAGCAATGGCCAAAACCGGTACCATTAACCAATATCGAGATAACAACATAGCCAAACCTAAAGAAAGATTATAAAAAGGCACGTTTGCAGATAAACCACCAAAAGCACTACCATTATTATTTCCCGCTGAAGACCAAGCATAGAGCACTTCACTAAAACCATGCGCACCAGGATTAAAAATCGAGGCTTTTCCTAAAGCTAGCATCAACGAAATAGCCGTTCCACCCAATACAATTAAAGGGGGTACTAAAATGATAATAGCCGCCATTTTCATTTCAAACGCTTCTATTTTTTTTCCTAAATATTCTGGGGTACGCCCAATCATTAAACCGGCTAAAAATACCGCAACAATTGCAAATACAATCATGCCGTACAAACCAGAACCGACTCCACCAAATATTACTTCACCTAATTGCATTAACCACATGGGCACCATGCCACCAATGGGCGTAAACGAATCATGCATTGCATTGACTGAACCATTTGACGCCGCTGTGGTGACCACCGCCCATAAAGCAGAATTGACAATACCAAAACGGATTTCTTTACCTTCCATATTGCCACCGGCTTGCTGAGCATTGTTTACTTGATCAATCCCTAAAGAAACAAAAGCAGGATTGCCTTTTTGTTCAGCGGAAACAGTAACCCATATCAATACCACCAAAATTAATGACATTGCGGCTAAAATAACCCACCCTTGACGCGTGTCACCCACCATATAGCCAAAGGTATAACAAAGTGCAGCAGGGATTAACAAAATCGCCAATAACTCCAAAAAGTTAGTAAAAGGTGTAGGATTTTCATACGGATGTGCAGAATTAACATTAAAAAAACCGCCACCATTCGTACCCAAATGCTATATAGCAATCTGAGAAGCAGCGGGCCCAACTGCCAAAGTTTGCTGAGAATTTTTAACGGTTTCGGTCACAGGTTTACCCTGAGTATCCACAAGCGCTTTTCCCATTTCATCTAACTTAGGCGCTTCATAACTAACTGTTTCTACTAAGTTGACGGTGGCATACGGTTTAATTGTCTGCACAACGCCTTGACTTACTAATACCAACGCAAATATTAAAGACAAAGGCATTAAAATATATAAAACTGTCCGCGTCATATCTACCCAAAAGTTACCAATTCCTTGACAGTTTCGACGTTTAAACGCTCTAATTAATGCGACCAAAACTGCCATACCGCTAGCTGCAGAAACAAAGTTTTGTACACACAAACCTAACATCTGCGTTAAATAACTCATCGTTGTTTCGCCACTATAACCTTGCCAATTAGTATTGGTCGCAAAACTAACCGCAGAATTAAAAGCGGAATCAGGACTTATTGGAGGAAATGCTTGAGGATTAAAAGGCAATACATCTTGAAAACGTTGTAGCCCATACACAACCAGTAAACCAAATAAATTAAAAACCAACACCGCTAATGTGTATTGAGTCCAACGCATATCCTGATCTGTTTTAATGCCACTTAAACGATATACAAAATTTTCAAAGCCAACAAAGTATCGATTAAGCACTACTGATTCATTTTGATACACTCTAGCCATATATAAACCTAAAGGCTTAACTAACGCGAGGAGCACTAATAAATAAATCACAATTTGAAGAGTTCCTTGAGCATTCATCAAAACTTCTCCGGATAAAACAAAGCCACAAGTAAATATACAAATACGCCTAGAGTCAGGCCGCCGCTTAATAAATAAATCCAATTCATTCTTAATTCCTTAACGCTTCAAAAGCAACAACTAACAATGTCGTTAATCCAAAAAATGCTAAAGTGACTAAAATATAGACAATATCCATCCAGATACCTCGCTCAGTGAAATTTATTATTTAGTAAGTGAATCTTCTGATTCATCTTTAATAATGCGTTTTGTAGCACCATCACAAACTACCAACCAATTTTTATCTTTATCATTGATCTCATATTGATAATGAAAGTTGTTGCTTTCGTTATAGAGTTTAAATGAAAAGACCTGACCTGGATGGGCTTTAAGTGCGGCTTTTAAACAAATCTCCTCAGCCGATTTATCTTTGGGTAAAGCGTAAGGATCCGCTCCGGAATTATCAGCTAATGAGTTTATATACGGGATTAATAATAAAGAAACGCTACTGATAAATCTTGTGATGTGAATTAATTTCATTTTTATTGCCTATATGAAGAATACTTTAGGGAATATTAAAAAAGGCGATACCTAGCATCAAATAGATACCAATCAATTTAGGCCCTGAAACCCAACTTACCGCCCCTAAATGTAAGATATGATTAACTGCGGCTACTGATAATATTATGGCAATTACTTCAAACTTAGAAAACAGTAAATCCATATTCTGGCCTATTGCCAACCCCATGAATACCAATAAAGGCGCAACTAACAAACCGATTTGAGTACTAGATCCCAAGGTTAAGGCGAGTGAAATATCAAATTTATTTTGACGTGAAAATCGCACCGTATTTATTAATTCAGAAACCATACCGATGGGCGCTAATAAAAACACACCTGCAAAAATAGGGGTCAAACCCAACACATTAGCGGTTGGCCCTATAGCATCCGTCATAATTTCACTCATAAAAGCTAAACCTATACCCGCGACTATTAACGCTATAACAGGTCTAAAATTAACTCGACTTTTTACCTCATGTTGTAACGTGGTGTTTATTTCAAGGTGATCAGTTGGCTTACTATTAGAAAAGGTAAACACGACACTGCTCATATAAATCAACAGTAGAATAATAGATATGTTTAAACTGATTTCTATATCCGATTCCACACTATGCTCAAATACAGCCGGAATAATTAATCCAAAGGTCGTTAATAGCAACAAACTACTATAAATATGAGTAACACCGCGATCAAAATGTAATTGGGTTTTGTTTTTTACTCCACCTACAAATATTGACAAGCCCAGACCGAATAGCAGATTACCAATAATTGCACCCGTAATTGATGCCTTTACCATCTCAATTAAGCCATGTTGCAAAGCGAAAAAACCGATAATTAAATCGGGTACAGTACCCATTGTTGAGTTAAGCAAACCACCTTTTGCAGCACCTAGAGAATGGCTCATTTCTTCGGTTGCATCACCCATTAAATTAGCAAGTGGAATAATAGCTAAAGCAGAAATAATAAAAACGATAAGATCATTGACATGCAAATAATCTAGTCCAATCCCCAACGGAACACAAATAAATAACCATTTAAAACTCATCATATCTCCAAATTAAGCTCTAATGATTCTTAATCGGAGCAAAATAAAATAAATAAAACTCACTAAAATAAAACCTATATACGGCCCAATATCTAAATCATCGATTAGTTGTGCAGCCACACCCGTATAGAGAGGGTTAACCGAAAATAAAGAAATAGATATCACCGATACTATCAACATAATATAAAAACCTCCAGTCACCCCTTTAGGGGTAACCCTAGAATGTTTACCATACGTAAACCAATGCACTAATACTATTGCGGCCCATGGTGTAACCCAATGCGCAAATAAAAATAGAAAATCTTCAAAAAACATCACGAAAGATTCGCTTGCAAACAGACTTATAATATAACCAATAAAAGCACCAAAAATTGCAGAGGTAGGACGTGAGAACTTAAACCCAAAAGAAATTAAGGTGTAGGCGGCAGAATTATCATTCAACGCATTGGCAGGAATTGCTGTAAACCAAACTAACAGTAAAACTAAAGGTGCAAAATGCCCAGACAATGCTTTTAAAGCCAACATAACGCCTTCTGGAGATTGTTTAGCCACAGCAGATGCAGTCATATAACCAAAAAAAGCCAATAGAACTAACGACAAAAACAATGCCATAAAGGTAACTAAAAATACTATTTTACTAGGTGTTGCATTGGGTAAGTACCTTGTATAATCCGCAGTACAAGTGGCCCATCCCAAGTTATAAGCAACTAATAAAATAAATGCCGACACTAAATGAGTAGAGCCTGAAGGTGTTTCTAGGGCTGTTGGCAAACCCACTTTATTCATAGCAACAAAACCAATAATCATAAAAAATACGGCTAATAAACTCCCGGTGTACTTCGCGGTATTTTGTATCAAATGATGACCATACACGCCTATGACCAGTTGTAATATGACCAATATAGCTAAAGCGCCCCACATAGGTATGTTAATGTTGTAGTCGGCAAATAGCACTATAAATGCAGTAGCCGATATAACATTATTAATTACATCCCAGCCAATTGCATTGACCCAATTGAGTAAAGCCGGTAATTTTTTTCCTGCAGCTCCCAAAGCAAAGCGACTCGCTTCAATTTGAGACAATCCCGTTTTAGGTCCAATAACGCTTGTTAATGCCGGTAATGCACTGCCCACCAAACTACCCATTAAAATTACAAACATAGCATCTGTAAAATCCAGCTTCATACCAGCAACCAATACACCAATCAACCAGGTTGCAATTCCGGTATTACCTCCTAGGAACACCCAAAAAGGTTTATTTATGGCCAAGGTTTGTTCACTTTCATGGACACCATCACTTATTAGCGAGTGATGTGTTTTTTCCATGGGGATATTTATTTTCTTTAAAACCATTTACCTAAAACCAATGAAATACGAGCAAATTACAAATTATATTTAAATTGCATTAATACCAATTATCTATTATTTTACTAGGTTATAGCCTTTCATAAAACATCTCTACCCCTGTAAAAGTTTTTATACCCTTCACTTTAGGTAACACATGAGTTTTATTGATAACCTCCAAATCAAAAGCAAATTAATATTTAGTTTTTCTATCATCATATTATTATCAGGTATAGGAATGCTAAATGCTGTTGATAGCTTAGATAAGCTCAATAGTAAAATTAATTTTGCTATTGATAATGACATGACAGTAGTGGTTATTAACCAAAAAATACGCCGAGCCGCTTATCAAATTCGACTCTATGAAATGGAATTAAACGATACAAAATCATATGATGATCAAATGTCGAAGGTTTACATGGTGCGTAGTGCACAAGATGAAATATCAAAAGAATTTGATACCATAAGTAAGCTAAATCTTCAACACGACACCACTAAACTAGTTGATTCGTTCAAGTTCGAGATTTTTAAATTTAATGAATTAGTCAATCAAGTTATTAAAGATATTGAAAACCATAGCGATATTGATACAAAATCTAATTCAGAAAAGATTAACAAATCATTTGAAGAAATCTTAACAGCTTCTGGAAACATAACCACTGAACAAGATAACAAATTTAAACAAGCCAGAGATGATACCGATGCTATTTTTTACGAACAAATAAAGATATCGTTAATCTTAATATTGTTTATCTGTTTATTAGCTATCTTACTTGCATGGGCTATTACTAAATCATCGGGTGGCAGAATAATTAATTTAATTAAAACCACTCATCGTATTTCTAGTGGTGATCTAGAAACTAAAAATACAACATTAGGAAATGATGAAATTGGACAATTAGCAGAAGCGATTGATTCAATGCAAGCCACTTTAAAATCAGGTAAAACTAATATCGAGTTACAAAACTGGTTAAAAACTGGCATTGCAAACATTAATGAAGTCTCATTAGGACAAGACAATATTCAGACTTTAACTACGGTTATTATCAATGAAATTGCTACCTACATCAGTGCGGGTGTGGCTG
>CAIVAH010000174.1 GCA_903903765.1 uncultured Methylococcaceae bacterium | reverse complement strand
ATCACCATTTTGGCAATGTGTTGCATCTACCTGATGCATCATTAGCGGTATTTTTCTTTGCCGGCTTTTATCGTAAGAAAGCCTTGTTAGGCTTTTTATTAGGTTTAGCCGCATTAATAGATTTTATTGCTATTAAAAACGGCACTCCTGCTGCTTGTATTTCACCGGCTTATCTATTTTTGATACCTACATATGCAGCTTTATGGTTTGCTGGTAAAACTGCTGTAAGTTTTGAAATTAGGAATGCAATTAATTTCGTAAAGTCTATAGGCTTATTAGTGCTATCGACGACAGTTGCATTTGTTATTTCTAATGTGAGTTTTTATTTGTTCTCTGGTAACTTCGGTGACTTAGTTTGGACGGATTATATAATTAATATCAAGCAGTATTACTTACCATATCTCGTCTCTACTTTGATTTATGGTTCGATTGGTTTAACAATTGCTCAATTACTTAAAACAATACCTGCTTTATTAAGTAAACTTAAGACATTTTAATTTCTTATTCATATTCGCACATTTTTTCGCAGTGATTAAGCTTATTTCTTGGTTGCGATTTTGAATTTAATGTAAGCTCATAACTTCAGTCGTTATGAGCTATGCGCAAACCTCAACTATTTACCTATCTTATGAAACTACTCTGGTGTTTTGTACTTTTAGCTTGTTTAATTATTAGTATTAATGGTTATGCGACTGAGTATTTTGTTAATACGCAAGGGAATGATGAATGGACAGGGGGAATAAAAATAGCAAACGCCACACAAACCGATGGGCCTTTTAAAACCTTAGAACGCGCAAAGCAAGCCATAAGAGGTTTAAAAAAGTCGGGTAATTTCAATGATAAAGTGTTGGTTAACATAGCTGATGGCACCTATACATTAACCCATCCCTTGCATTTTAGTTTAATGGATACTGGCATGCCGGATAGAGAAATTATTTGGCAAGGCGAGCAGGGCGCCAAAGTGATAATAAGCGGGGGTATGGCGCTTAATTGTACCCAGCAAACTAACAAGCAGTGGGAATGTCCTGTTCAGCAAGAACCTATAAATCCACAGTTTTTTGATGCTCAGCGCATAAAAGGTAATGCTCCCAAGTTTGAGTTGTATGTTAATCAGCAAAAACTGCATTTAGCGCGTTGGCCAGATGCAGGTTGGGCGCATATAAAGTTGCCTTTAGATAAAGATACGCAATTCACCGTAATGGAACCTTTACCAGTTTTGGGAGATGAAATAAAAAACGCGCAAGCGCATATTTTGGCTGGTAACGACTGGTATGATCAATATATAGAAATCGATAGTATTACTCCTGCTAACAATAGTATTAAATTAAGTAGCTCTTCAGCATTTCCGTTAGATAGTGGGCGAAGATTTTATTTGCAAAACCTACGCAGTTTTTTAAATGCGCCCAGCGAATGGCTTTATGATGAAGCCAATAAAAAAATTAAATTTATTGCACCAGTGGGTATAAATCCTTCTGAAGTTATCGTGTCGTCAGTGCCTAACCTATTGATCACGATAGGTGTTAAAAATATGAGTTTTAAAAATATTAGCTTTCTAAACAGTGCTTCGACCGCCGTATCTGTTTTAGATTCTAAGGATATTACATTAGATGAATTAGATATACATAACATAGATGGTAAAGGCTTGGAAATAAATGCAGGACAACATGTATTTTTGATAAATAGTCAAATTCATCATACGGGCGCACAAGGCGTTGTAGTATCTGGTGGTGATAAACTCACTTTAACCCCCGCTGGTCATGTTATTAATAACAGTCATATACATGATGTTTCAACAAAATTATTAACGATGGCACCCGGTATTGAAGTAAATGGTGTTGGTATCAGTATTACCCATAATTCATTAGAACACGGTTCTGGTATTGCGATCTTAGCAACAGGAAATGAACATCTGATAGAGAAAAACGACATCAGTCATTTTTGTGAACAATCAGCTGATTGTGGCGCTTTTTATTCAGGTAGAGATTGGTCTTGGCGCGGTAATGTCATTAGAAACAACTATTTTCATGACATGATTAGTTATGGTTTACAAAGCGTGAATGTTGCTAATAATCAGGTGGTTTATGCAGATACCGCCTCCGTAGGTGTTTATCT
>CAIVAH010000173.1 GCA_903903765.1 uncultured Methylococcaceae bacterium | reverse complement strand
CTTGAACGACAATATGATGCCTGCCAAAATTAATGTAATCGAGTTAGCAACAATAATCGCTTCATCCTCAATTTTTATCCCATAAATCAACCAACAAAATACCCCAATAGCAAACATGCTATACATACCTAAGGACAATCCATCGGTATCTTTTGTTTTAATAGTTAAAATTGCTTGCGGTAAAAACGAAGCAGTGGTGAAAGTGGCGGCTACATAACTGACAATTTCATGGGTTTCTATCATAAGGTCAACCTTTTTGATTTTTTATTAAAAGACGCCGTTCTATACACCCCGATAACCCGAAGTAATAGGATATCGTCTGTCACGACCAAATGCTCTACTCGTGATTTTTATACCCGGCGGGGATTGTCTACGCTTATATTCATTTCTATCTACTAAACTAATAGCCCTAGCCACATCAGCGGGTTTGAAACCCGCGGCAACAATCTGCTCAGCAGATTGATCCAACTCAACATAACGTTCCAAAATCGGATCTAAGACATCATAAGGCGGCAAAGAATCCGCATCAACTTGATCCGGAGCTAATTCTGCCGACGGCGGTCGGGTAATAACCCGCTCAGGTATAACTGCTGACAAACTATTTCGATAATGGGCTAATTCATACACCAATAACTTGGGTACATCTTTGATGGGGGCAAAGCCACCTGCCATATCACCATATAACGTGGCATAACCCACACTCATTTCGCTCTTATTACCGGTCGTTAATAACAATTTACCTTGCTTATTAGACAGCGCCATTAAAATAACGCCACGGCAACGCGCCTGAATATTTTCTTCTGTTGTGTCTCTTTGAGTGCCGGCAAAAACACCTGCTAACATGCCTGTAAAAGCTTCGACTGCTGGAGCAATAGGAATAATATAATAATTTACCCCTAAGGCTTCGGCTTCCAAAATAGCATCTTCATTACTCATATCTTGCGTATAAACTGAGGGCATTAACACCACTTCTACCTTATCAGCGCCTAAGGCGTCCACCGCTAACGCTAATACCAATGCCGAATCAATTCCACCTGACAACCCTAAAATGGCGCCTTGAAATCCGTTCTTTCTAACATAATCTTTAACACCTAAGACTAAAGCGTTATAGACACTGGAGATAAGTTCATAAAAGGGGGCACAAGTCGTTTTTAAGAGATCACTACCATCAAACTCAACAAGACTAATTTGTTCTTTAAATTCTTCTGCTCTAAAAACAATCGTTCCAGTTGCATCAACTGCGAACGAGACGCCATCGAAGATTAGTTCATCTTGACCACCGACTTGGTTAACATAAACCAAAGGTAATTCAGCAGATTTAACTTGCTGACAAATTACTGATTCTCTTTGATGCACTTTGCCTGCATTAAAGGGGGAGGCATTCAACGTTAACATTAACTCCGCGCCAGCCGCTTTGTATGTCTTAATCAAGCCCTCTGTCCAAACATCTTCACAGATAGACAAACCAATAAAAATACCATTAAATTCAAAAATACCCGGCGCATCACCCGCACAAAAATAGCGTTGCTCATCAAACACGCCGTAATTGGGTAAAAACTGCTTACGATAATTGGCAAGCACCACTCCTTGATACAACACCACGGCACTATTAAATAACTGCTCGCCCCTTAGTTCAGGATATCCAAGCACTAGCGCGATATCAGAAACTCGCTCGGCCAGTTCATAAATAGCATTATTTGCCGCCTCAATAAAATCAGCCCGCAATAACAAGTCTTCAGCAGGATAGCCGGTAATGGTTAACTCAGGAAACACGACCAACTCAGCATGCAAATGATCACGCGCATAGCATGCCGCCTTAATGATAGCGTCAACATTTGCCGCAATATTTCCGACCACAAAGTTAATTTGGGCAATGGCGATTTTTAATGACATGGAAAACTCGTTCAATAACTGTTAAGCATCAAGACCCGCATTATACTTAATTTTTTCTTTTAAATTGCCCAAGGCATACAAACAGCCGACTTGCATTTATCAACTAAGCTGGTATTTTTATAGGGTAGCCGAATCACAAAAAAACCCACATTCTTCATACGTAAATTTTTTGTCAACGTTTTGTACAAGTGTGATAGTATATATTTTTAATTAGATGCAGAGAAGCAACTATGACTGTAACCAATGATGACTCAGCGCAATACTTAATTAAAACAGTATCTAAAAGATCCGGCGTTAAATCTGATCTCGTTAGAGCATGGGAACGTCGTTATCAAGCCGTTAACCCTGTTAGAACGGCAGGTGGACATAGAGTCTATACTGATCAAGACATCGCTCGCTTAAAATTACTTAATGAGGCAACTAATAATGGTCACAGTATTAGTCAAATTGCCCAATTATCCCTTGATGATCTTAAGCAACTAATTAAAAAAGAACAGCCCGCCAGTAATGAAGAATCTATTAATTTTTCTGCAAGTTCTAGCCGTGATAGATATGATATTGCCCAACAATATAACGATAAATGCTACGCATCTGTATTAGATTTTGATGCGCAAGCACTGGAATCACACTTTGAAAACGCTATCGTAGAATTAGGCTCAGAAGCCTTTATTGAACTACTATTAAGTCCATTACTCAGTAAAATTGGTGAACGTTGGAAAACAGGCGAACTAAGACCGGTTCATGAACACATGACCTCATCCGTTATTCGATCTTTAACCTACATACTTAGAAATAATAATCCTTGCCCCCCTAACGCACCTAGAATGATTGTTAGCACCCCTATTGGCCAACTTCATGAACTGGGTGCTCTATTAGCCGCCATCATGGCTGAACTATGTGGCTGGCAAGTTACTCATCTGGGCGCAAACTTACCTGCAGAAGAAATTGCCGCAGCCGTTAAATATACCAACGCCTGTGCGTTAACACTCAGCATTAGTTTTGCTACCGAAGATAACATTGTTGCTAAAGAAATAAGACGCATAAAAAAATTAATTGGTAATGACGTCACGCTTATAGTCGGTGGACGAGCCGCGAGTCACTTTCAGGGCGTATTAACTGAAGTTGGCGTGCCTAATATTCAAGGCTATGCCCATTACAGAGAGCTTTTAGATAAATTAGCCACTGAATATCATGCTAGAGAAAAGACCTTAATATTCTAAAAATTCCCACATGACTTTTTGGACCACCAAAAAACTAGATGAGATGACACCCGAAGAATGGGAGTCCTTATGTGATCACTGTGGAAAATGTTGTTTACACAAACTAGAGGATGCCGATACTGGTGAGATTTTTTTTACAAGTGTTGCCTGTAAACTCCTTAAAATTAACACTTGTCAATGCTCACATTACCAGCAACGCAACGAATTAGTTCCAGAATGCCTAAATATTAGACAAATGGATAAAGCAAATTATGCTTGGTTGCCATCAACTTGTGCCTACCGCTTACTTAACGATAATCAAGCTTTACCAACTTGGCATCCTTTAATTAAAGGCAATAGTAAAGCGATGAAGAAAAAAGGCGTTTCTATCAGCAATTACGCGATACCTGAATCCCCCAAATTAGATTTAGAAGATTATGTCATCGATTGGATAATCTAATCGGGCTTTAAATTAATACTAATTCCAGCGCCATCCACGGTTTTTTTCTTTTCCATTTCTGGTTCAGGTGACATTAAAAAACCACCCTTTAACTCTAAAGGTCTATGGGGTTTTTTAAGTTTATTTTCAAATAAATCTAAGCCAGATGTTTGGCCTAGATCTTTATCTTGATAAGATTCAAGCCCGTCATCCTCAGCAAAAGGTACAGATAAATCTAAAGGCTTATAGAGCGAGTCTGGCTCAATTTGTATGGGTGGTGTAATGATGACTGATTTTGTTTTCGACTTTGCTTTAGACTTTTTCTTAACCGCCTGCACAATAACATCTGAAACCAATTGAACTCGCTCTGTCACCATCATATCAGCAACCGCATTAGCACTATAAGTGGCTACACCTATAGCACTATGCATTAAACAACCTAGCAAAAATTTTCGATACATTTCCATGCCAATATATCCACCCAAGTTATTCTGTATCTATATCAATTATAACTCGTCACCCACTTCTGTCTTATAGAAAGGCCACTTTTTAACATGCAAATATTTTCTAATCGGTGTCTTAATAACCGACACACATAAAGCAATTGAAAATAAGCACCACACAGCAGCATATTCATTAGGATCAGAAGTTGTAATATCTGAAATAAATGGTCCGATTAAATAATGGAAACCGACAAAACGCCAAGAACCGTAAACTAACGGCAAACAAAAAGAAACCACAATATATGTAAAAGCATGTAAACCCCAATTAAAGCCAAATAGCCATTTAACCGGATCAGACATTAAACCGTTTAATGGCATTTGCCATGCAATATGCCAAGCCCCAGAAGTGGAGCAGACGCTGGGTCCACAAAAACCTTCGATACCCACATGACAAGTACCCGCCCAAGCAAAAGGATACATTTTGATTAACATCACCAAGGTACCAATGCCACACAAAGTATAAACCGTGGTACGAATTTTTAATTTAACACTGTTAGGAATAAAGTACATCGCGACCATATTCACAAAGAAAGGCTGAAACGCTACATGCAAATAGCCCAGCAAGGTTAATATCTGATTATTCGGATTATCACATAAATCGATATAAACATAAGTCGCTGCCTGTAACAACTCCATTAATGCAAAATACGTTAAGGGAATCCATAACTCTTTAGATTCTCCTTGTTTAATCGCCACATAAGCGGCCGTACTTAAGCCTACGACGGCTAGAACACCTGACGCTTCTCCACTCCAACACATAAACCACTACCCCTTATTATAATTATTAAATGCTATTTTTAAACCGACTTATTGTATTACAAATAAAGCTTATTTAGCGCAGAAAAGGCATCCAAATCAACGACAGCCGCCACTGTACGGCGAATAAGCTCCTGATTGCTTTCTAGATGCATCATGCCACCAATCGCTAACGTAACAAGCATTGCCTCAAAGGGATAAACTAAATGCGTACGATATCTTTCAAAAAGCTGCTCTGCATCCAACCCCGTAACTCCTTCTTTTTGCAAACAATCCGTATATATATTCACTAACGCTCTTTCATGTGACCTTCTTAATTCAGGCTGTAAAGAAGTCGCCATAAAATAAGCAATATCACTGATACCTTCCCCAAAGCGCACTAATTGCCAATCTAGTAAACCGGGTTTAGATTGCTCCCAAAATAAATTACCGGGATGACAATCATGATGCACCATTGTTTGAGTATTACCCATCAAAATGCGCATAGCTTTACTTCTATGTTGCGCATAATAGAGTGCTTGAGCATGCAAAGTTTTAGGCACTAAGTCTGCCGCTTTTTTAAGACCACGCTGCATTAAAGGTACGGCTAATAAACTGCCTAAAAAATCTTCAACTCGGCGCACAGACCCGGCTAACCAATGATACTGCTGCTTATAATCTGGCTTATCCCAATAATGTGCATGAAAATGTGCCAACTGCTTTACCACAGCGGTCGCTTGTTCTAAAGACAAGGCATCCCGAGGGTTTCCGGGTACGGCATCAGTGCTGGTTATATCTGATAATACTAAAACAGCCCCTTTACCCAACTGACTTTGCCCCGCTAACAGTGCGGGTATGGTAAGGGCTTTAGGCCTTGTCACTTCACTATAAAAGCGTACTTCCGTGTGTAATAAGCGTGGCAAAGCAGTAATCAACTTTGCTTGCCAAGATAAAGACGGGAGTTTAACAAACCATTGCTCTGGAATTAACTGTGGTGCATCATGCTCAACCTTTAGTCGAATACGTGTTGTGGTACCCACATCAACGTCGACCACAGCAACTTTTGAAACCACAATAGATGAATCGTGTTGATTAACAACACGCTGAGCCCAGTCGACCGTTAGGTCACTGGGCGTTTTTACGATAATACTCTGCATTTAAAACGACTTTAAAGACCTTTGTTATCCGCGTCCGCATCGATATAGATATCAACCGAGTTCTGCGGAATAATAGTCGCTACTGGCAAATCAGCACCCGCTCGCCACGCTTTAACCGCTTCTTGTTTGTTAGCGCCGGTAATTAAAAAAAGCAGTTCTTTGGTATCACTTAAGGCTTTAGCGCTAATAGAAACTCGCTCTGGAGGTGGTTTAGGTGAGTTATAAACCGCGTGCGTTAAGGCATCTAAATTATGCAGATGACCAGGAAATAAACTAGCAGTATGTCCATCTTCACCCATCCCTAACAACACCATATCAAAAGGCAAGGCTTTTTCTATGACTTCTGCATAAGCTTTAGCACCCAACTCTGGCCCTAACTCAGCCGGAATAGTAAAAACTTGTGCCGCAGGAATAGCGACTGATTGCAAAAAACTTTGTTCTGCCATCATGCTATTTCTGTCTGCATGATCAACGGGCAAGCAACGCTCATCCCCATAATACACCCACCATTTAGACCAATCTAAATTAGCCTTAGCTAATAAGCGATACACTTTTTCTGGTGTACTGCCACCCGCTAAAACTATTTTAAAATGACCATGCGCGGCAATGGCTTGTTCTGCTGCTGTTAAGATATGTTCAAAAGTGGCCGTCGCAACCTGATCTGCGGTTGCTAAAATATGCCAACGACTGTTTTCCTGCATTTATTTACACTCCGGTGTTAAAGAACTCCGCCACGACTGGGCGCTTTTTTCAAATAATCGACTATCTTCAGGCCCCCAAGAACCCGCCGGATAGGTAACAATATAATCTCTCTCATTGGCCCATGTTTGCAAAATAGGGTCCACAATACGCCAAGCGTGTTCTACCTCATCAAATCTTAAGAATAAAGACCGATCCCCTTTTAACACATCTAATAACAAATCCTCATAGGCATCAATGGCTTTTTCATCTTGATTCCTAAAACTGGCATCCAAACTACTGGTACGCGTACTCATTTCAAGACCGGGCTCTTTTACCGTCATTTCGATACGAATACACTCTTCTGGCTGAATGCCCATTAAAATCCAATTGGGATTCATACAATGCACATCAGTCCCTCGAAAAAACTGTAAAGGCGGATGTCTAAAACAAATCGAAATAGTTGACTGCGCCTTAGCCAAACGCTTACCCGTCCGCATATAAATAGGCACACCACGCCAACGCCAGTTATCCACATACAACTTCATAGACGCGTAAGTTTCAGTGATACTATTTTCTGGAATATTATCTTCCTGCAAATAACTATTCACTTTTTCGCCTTTAATATGACCCTGCGCATATTGCGCCCTAAAGGCATGATTGTGCACCGCCTCTTTAGGAATAGGTCGGATAGACTTTAAAACCTTTACTTTTTCATCGCGCAAAGATTCCGCATCCATCGTTGCGGGCGGCTCCATAGTAACTAAAGTGAGTAATTGTAACAAATGACTCTGCAACATATCTCGTAAAGCACCCGCGGAATTATAATAATCTCCCCTACCCTCAATACCCAACTCCTCTGAATGGGTAATTTGAATATGATCAATATAATTACGATTCCACAACGGCTCTAGCATCACATTAGCAAAACGGAACACTAAAACGTTTTGTACCATGCCTTTACCCAAATAATGATCTATCCGGTAAATCTGCTCTTCGGTTAAATAGCGACTAATCCGTTTTTGCAAAGCCTGCGCACTGTCTAAATCATAACCAAACGGTTTTTCGATAATAACGCGGCGCCAGCCTTCATCTTCATCAAACAACTGATTTTTACTTAAACGCTCCATCACCGTGCCAAAGTCAGCAGGGCTAATAGACAAATAAAACGCCATATTACGAGAAAAGTTAACTTTATCATTTAACACAGCCGCTAACTCAGCGTAACACTCTACTTGGCCTATATCACCTTGATGATAAGACAACCGCTCACTAAAACTCTGAAATACCGACTCATCAAACTCAGACTTTACTTTAGTGACTATCATGTCCCTAACTTCAGCCAACCACTTTTGCTGATCCCATGGTCTTCGACCCACCGCTAAAATCTTGGTGCCTTCTGGCAAACGCTTAGCGCACTCTAAATGATAAAGTGCAGGCATTAACTTAATACGCGACAAATTACCCGTCGCCCCAAAAATCACATAAGTGCATGGCTCTGCATTCATAATTTCCCCTTACACTGTGTATGTTGTAGAGGCCGTTTTACCACCGTGCCCTGTCCAATCCGTATGAAAAAATTCGCCACGAGGCTTATCAGTGCGCTCATAAGTATGAGCGCCAAAATAATCGCGTTGTGCTTGCAATAAATTAGCCGGCAAACGTTCGGTTCTATAGCCATCATAATAAGCCAACGCCGAAGAAAACGCCGGCGTAGGAATACCTAACTCAATACCCATCACCACCGCTTTACGCCAACCCGCATCTGCCCTCTTCATAGCATCAATAAAGAAATCAGCTAATAACAAATTCTCTAAATCAGGATTAGCCACATAAGCTTGCTTAATGTCATTTAAAAACTGACTACGGATAATACAACCGCCCCGCCACATTAAGGCAATCTCACCATAATTGAGCGACAAATTATATTCTTTAGAAGCCTCACGCATTAACCTAAAACCCTGCGCATAAGAAATAATTTTAGCGGCATACAAAGCATCACGAATGGCATTAATCATGACCGATTTATCGCCAGAAAAACTTGACATAGTCTTAGGTAAAATTTGGGCCGCTTTAACCCGTTCTGATTTTTGTGCTGATAAACAGCGTGCAAAAACAGACTCACCAATTAGAGTTAAGGGAATTCCTAAATCTAAGGCATTAATGCCCGTCCATTTACCGGTACCTTTTTGCCCTGCTGTGTCTAAAATCTTATCAACCAACGGTAAACCATCAACATCTTTATAGGCCAAAATATTGGACGTAATCTCAATCAGATAAGAACTTAACTCACCCTTATTCCAATCGGTAAATATCTCGTGCATTTCATCAGCACTTAAGCCTAAGCCCTCTGACAATAACTGATACGCCTCGCAGATTAATTGCATATCACCGTATTCGATACCGTTATGCACCATCTTTACATAATGCCCCGCGCCATTGTCACCCACCCACTCACAACACGGATCGGCGTCTACATGCGCACTAATCGCCTGAAAGATGGGTTTAACTATGGGCCAAGCCGCTTTATCCCCCCCCGGCATAATAGAAGGGCCATGGCGAGCGCCCTCTTCTCCACCTGACACACCGGTGCCAATATAACTAATGTTTTGAGCTTTAAGACTGGCTGTACGGCGATTGGTATCCGTAAATAAAGAATTACCGCCATCGACAATAATGTCGCCAGCGGCTAACAGAGGCACTAACTTATCAATGTATTGATCAACAACCTCACCGGCCTTAACCATTAACATAACAATACGCGGACTACTTAAACTATCCACTAACGCTTCTAAAGAGTGTGTACCCACAACCAAAGTATCTTTGGCAGGCCCCTCTAAAAACTCATCTACAACACGGGTGGTACGATTATAAACAGCCACCTTAAATCCATGGTCGTTCATATTTAAAACTAAGTTTTGACCCATTACTGCTAAACCAATTAAACCGATATCCGCCTTCATGTTAGCCCCTCTGCAATGATTGTAAGACCAAATCTTAGCATACTTTTTTAACAGTTCTACAGCGCTAAAAGTCTAATAAATGGCAAATAACGCCCCATGTTTAAAATCTCCACCCAAAATTGATTCATAATTAAACTCTAGAAAATAATTTTAATGCCAAAACTTACATTAAGTCTTGACTAGCAGCCATTAATCGAGTCTAATAGCCGTCTTTTGTAGCATCGCCCAGGTAGCTCAGTCGGTAGAGCAGAGGACTGAAAATCCTCGTGTCGACGGTTCGATTCCGCCCCTGGGCACCATGAATTCTAAAGGCTCCTATCTGATAGGGGCCTTTTTTATGCCCGAAGGTTTCTGGTGACAGGGATTATTCCGGTCCTAACCTAGCAATCTAAATGGTCCATTTAATTCTAAGGATGTAATACTTACCAATATGACTATGTTAATATTCGTTTCAAATAATGTTGAAAAGAGTATCACTGTAAAACATGCCAACTTTACTGATTTACGAAGGATTTAAGTTTTTCTTTTATGCAAATGAACATGAACCGAAGCATATCCATGTAATCAAAAGTGGCGACTTTGCTAAAATCGAATTATCTACTTTTAAAGTTATCGATTGTTATATGAAACCTAAAGATATAAAAAAAGCTTTAATGATTGTGGAAATTCATAACACTGAATTTGAAAGGAAATGGGATGAGTATTTTAATTAAAGGTAAAACGGTGCATTTTGATGACCGTTACTTGCATGTTGAACTTGACGATGGTCGAATCATATTAACACCTATGTCTTGGTACAAAGATCTACAAGCTGCAACCTTTAAACAGTTGAGCAACTACCAGTTTATTTGTCAAGGAACGGGCATAGAATGGCCTGAATTGGATTACCATTTAAATATTGAAAGCATGTTAATGTCGCAAACAAAAGACAAAGCCGCATAAAACACCAAAGGCTCCTATCTGATAGAGGCCTTTTTTATGCCTGAAGGTTTCCTACACACACTCGTAGACAGTCTCTATCACACTTATAAAATCGATAGATTTAGCCACTCCGAAACCACTACAGCTTCGGCAACATACTCGCTAACACACACTACCAGATGATTTTTGGTCAACATTCGTCACACCCTGATGCCCTAGATAATAAAGCTAAAGAAATAGCTTATGTTATGTTTAATTTGTTGAATTAGAAAAAGTAAAATTCAAACACCTATTTAAGCGTTCTTTTTCTCAACACAAACTTAGCAATACCACCCGATAAATAGGCTGCATTCCACCATCTAGCCGATAACTGCTTAAATAACAGTCTTTTCCGGAGTTTATGAGTAT
>CAIVAH010000172.1 GCA_903903765.1 uncultured Methylococcaceae bacterium | reverse complement strand
TTCCTTAAACAAAATGGTTTCGTCAGTCAGTTTAGACATTATTGAGTTGAATTTTTAGTTGGGTTACTGTGGCCCGTAAATCAACTATTTCAGTGATATCAATAAAGGTGATAACCACGCCTTCAATAATATTGTTTAGCGTGCGATAGGGTTGTATTTGCATCCTAAGCCATTTATTTTGCAGGGTGCATATTTCAATCGATTTAACGGTTAAAGTTTCTAGTACCGCATTAATATCAGTGACTAAATGCTGGTAATTAACTAAGTTAAGGGCTAAATGGCTAACAGGGCGGCCAATATCACCAGGAATAAGGTTCATCACCTCACAGGCAGTGGGGGTAAAGCGTAAGATACATAAATCCTTGTCTAAAAAGATCGTGGCGATGCCGGTTCCGGCTAATAGATTATTCATGTCGTTATTAGCTTTTGATAAATCACTAATTCGGCTTTGTAATTCGGCGTTAACGATATTGAGTTCTTCGTTAATACATTGTGCTTCTTCTTTTGAGGTTTCTAACTCTTCATTAGTTGATTGCAATTCCTCATTCACAGAATGCATCTCTTCTATAGAACAGCGGAGCTCTTCGTTAGTGGTTTCCAATTCTTCTTGTACAGCTTGCATATAATCATTCTTTAGTTTTATTTCCTGTTCTAAAGTAACAATGCGAGCATCAATTGCCTGCGTATCACTTAGCAAACTTTCAGGACTAATACTGAGTTCTGGGAATGATGGTTTTGGGGGTTCTGCTTGAGACATATATTTAAGTTCAGTATATTGTGGAATCAGGCTGTTGATTTTGTAACTGTTGGCCGAAGGTATTAAATAGTCCCCGATATGTTTTAATTGATTTTTTTTAAATATTTTTTTACTTTGATATAGCTTGATGGTGCGATTGAGTGTGTCAAATAAATTATCAAACTCCCCAATACTTTCAGAACTACCTAAAAAAAGGAAGCCGTAAGGGTTTAGTGCGTAATGAAATAAGGGGATTAAACGCTTTTGTAATTCTAGCGTCATATAAATGAGTAAGTTTCGACAGCTGATAAGATCAAGCTTTGAAAATGGCGGATCTTTAATGACACTGTGTTCAGAAAATATCACATGATCTCGCAAGTTTTTATTGATTCGATAGCCATTGCTATCGTTATCTATTGTAAAGAACTGTTGTAACCTTTCAGCAGATACATCATAACTGATACTAGCCGGATAAACGCCGTTGCGAGCTTTTGTTAAAGCATTACGGTTTATATCGGTAGCAAAAATCTGTATTTTTCGAGTTAGTTTATGGCTATCTAAGTATTCTTGAAAAAGTATAGCTAAAGAATAGGCTTCTTCACCTGTAGAGCAGCCAGGTATCCAAATTCTAATCGTGGCCCCTGGTTCTTTATTATTAAAAAGGCAAGGAATAATGTCTTGTTCTAGGGTTTTAAAAGCATCTGCATCTCTAAAGAAATGCGTAACTCCAATGAGTAAATCATTAAATAAAGAACTTATTTCATCTGGGTTATGTTGTAAATAGTGAATGTAATGCGCAATACTCTCAATCGATTGAATAGTCATACGCCGTTCAATACGCCGATAAATAGTATTAGATTTATAAAGCGAAAAATCGTGTTGAGTCTCTGAGCGTAATAATTGGATAATCTGTTTTAAAGCCGTTGCAGAATTTAATTGCGGGCCGGGAGCGGGTTTAAAATAACTCGCGTTAGCAAGGTGTTCGGCTACATGACTCAGTTGTGCGGGCATGTCTTGGGGGGCTAATACATAATCAACCATTCCAGTGGCAATAACACTGCTGGGCATACCGCTAAACTCCGCAGTTTCTAGGCTTTGCGCCATAAGAAGCCCTCCTTCACCTTTAATGGTTTCAGATCCCATACAACCATCATTACCCGTGCCAGAGAGAATAATAGCGATGGCTTTTTCGCGTTGATCTTGGGCAAGTGATCTAAAAAAGAAGTCTATAGGTCGACGATGTCCGCGTTGCGCTAAAGGTTCAACTGCGTGGAGGTGGCCATTAATAACACTAATATCACGATCAGGCGGAATGATATAAATACTATTGATTTCAATCAATACGCCATCGGTAATTTCTATTACGGGTAGACTGGTGTAACGTTGGATTAATTCAGTTAGTAAGCTGGGGTGATCCGGTGCTAAATGTTGAATTAACACAAACGCCATATTGGGCGAGCAATTTTTAGCAAAGCTAGAGAAAAAACTCGTAAACGCGGCTAAGCCACCCGCAGATGCTCCTATACCCACTATGGGGAATTTACAACTGGTATTGTTATCGGGGGGATTGGGTTTTGATGGACTAGCACTATGTTTTGTTTTGCTTTGCTTACTCATTTATCGGGTCTCTGGTAGTAAAGAGTAACAAGCATCATTGCCATTGGAGGTTTTTCAATGGCAATGCTAGTGTTTGGAATGCTACAAATATGGGTGCTTTTGCTGTCCTAGTTCTTACTTATAAGGCTTAGTGACTAAGGGCAACTTCTGTATTATCTGATGCACTAAAAAACTTTTTAAAGTACGGCATAAAACTGACTGTGGTGGGTATTGAATAAAAGCAATAAATTGCAGCCGCTTCACC
>CAIVAH010000171.1 GCA_903903765.1 uncultured Methylococcaceae bacterium | reverse complement strand
CGGCCTGGGAAACTTCAGGTGTGTTTAATGTTTCAGAATCTTCTAGTAATGATAAACAAGAAAAGTATTATTGTTTATCTATGTTTCCTTATCCTAGTGGTCGATTGCACATGGGCCATGTGCGTAACTACACTATTGGTGATGTAATTAGTCGTTACCAGCGTATGTTAGGTAAAAATGTGTTGCAGCCCATGGGCTGGGATGCTTTCGGTTTGCCTGCAGAAAATGCAGCGATGCAACACGGTGTGCATCCTGCGGATTGGACTTATAAAAACATTGATTATATGCGTGACCAACTTAAGCAATTAGGTTTTGGTTATGATTGGAATCGTGAAATTGCAACTTGTGATCCCGATTACTATAAGTGGGAACAATGGTTCTTTCTTAAATTGTTAGATAAAGGGTTAGTCTACAAAAAAACTGCTCCAGTTAATTGGTGTCCTAACGACATGACGGTATTAGCCAATGAGCAAGTTATTGATGGTTGTTGTTGGCGTTGTGATACAAAAGTTGAGCGTAAAGAGCTTGCTCAGTGGTTTTTAAAAATTACTGCTTATGCTGATGAGTTATTAACTAGTTTGGACACCTTAGACGGTTGGCCAGAACAAGTTAAGACCATGCAGGCTAATTGGATTGGCCGGTCAGAAGGTGTGGAAATGGATTTTGCTGTGCCAGACCAAGATCAACCACTGCGCATTTACACTACGCGTCCAGATACTTTAATGGGTGTTACTTACGTTGCTGTCGCTGCAGAGCATCCTTTAGCACTTCAAGCCGCAGAACATAATCCTGCTATTGCCGACTTTATTGAAGCCTGTAAAACCATGGAAACTTCTGAAGCCGCAATGGAAACCATGGAAAAGAAAGGTATCGATTCTGGTATAAAAGCGTTACATCCTATTACTGGCGAAGCGGTGCCGGTGTGGATTGCCAATTTTGTGTTAATGGGTTATGGCACAGGTGCGGTGATGGCGGTTCCTGCGCATGATCAACGTGATTATGAATTTGCAACCAAATATGGCATAGCTATTAAACAGGTGATCTATTCGGCTACGGGTGATTCTGATGATTGTTCTGAACTAGCTTATACAGCTAAAGGCGTATTAAAGGATTCTGGTCAATTTGATGACTTAACTTCAGCAGAAGCTTTTGTCGCTATTTCTGAAGCTTTAGAAAAAGATAACAAAGGTACACGCAAAGTTAATTTTAGATTACGTGACTGGGGTGTTTCAAGACAGCGCTATTGGGGAGCGCCCATACCAGTTATTTACTGTGATTGCTGTGGCACGGTACCTGTCCCAGAACAAGACTTACCGGTCACTTTACCTAGAGATGTAGTTCTTGATGGTTCGCAATCTCCCTTAGTCGCTCATCCAACTTTTTCAAAAACATCCTGCCCAAAATGTGGTGCAGACGCAAGACGAGAAACTGATACCTTCGATACCTTTATGGAATCATCTTGGTATTTTGCGCGTTTTGCGAGTAGTAAAGCCGATGCGATGTTGGATCAAAATGCTAATTATTGGTTACCTGTTGACCATTATATTGGGGGTATAGAACATGCTATCCTGCATTTATTGTATGCTCGTTTTTTTACCAAGTTACTCCGAGATGAAGGTCTCTTAAACTGTGATGAACCTTTCAAAAGATTATTGACGCAGGGTATGGTCTTAAAAGATGGTACTAAAATGTCTAAATCTAAAGGTAATACAGTTGATCCTCAAGAGTTAATTGCTCAATACGGTGCTGATACCGTGCGCTTATTTGTGATGTTTGCTGCGCCACCCGAGCAGTCCTTGGAATGGTCAGATAGTGGTGTGGAAGGTGCATTTAGATTTTTAAAGCGTTTATGGCGCCAAGCATATTTGCATATTGAATCGGGTGGGGCGGTCGTCGCTTTAGATAAAGCCAGTCTGACTGAAGAGCAACAAGCCGTGCGCAGACAAGTGCATCAGACATTGCAAAAAGTGACTCATGATATGGGGGTTAGAATTATCTTTAATACCGCCATCGCAGCTAACATGGAATTAGTGAATACTTTAAGTAAGTTTACTGATGAATCAGATAATGCTAAAGCAGTTCGTCAAGAAGCACTTGAGGCTATCGTATTAATGTTAGCGCCTATGGTGCCACATATTTGTCATCAATTATGGTCGGACTTAGGCCATCAAGAAGCCGTTGTGAGTGCAAGTTGGCCCCAAGTAGATGAGAGTGCTTTAGTTCAAGATAATATTGAATATGTGATACAGGTTAACGGAAAATTACGTAGTAAAATCTCTGTTGCAACCACCTTAAGTGCTGCCGAAATACAAGAGCTCGCTTTGCAAGATGAACTGACTCAAAAATTTATGGAAGGTAAGCCAACAAGAAAAGTTATTGTGGTGCCTAATAAATTGGTCAATATAGTTGTTTAGTTTAGTATAAAAATAGGAGAGCAAGTAAGTGTTAGTTAAAAATTTATGGATACTTCTTTTATTAGGCTTACTGAGTTCCTGTGGTTATCATTTGCGTGGGGCAATCATCTTACCATCTGGTATTAAGCGTATCTATTTAGACGGTGCTTCACCGTCTTTGCGAGAACGTTTTAAACAATCGCTAACGAGTAACGATTTGGTGCTGTCGGATACTTCGGAAAATGTAGGTTTAATTATTCGGGTCTATAATGAAGCAAATAATCGTAGAATCCTTTCTTTAAGTGCAGGGGGGGCGGCTAATGATTTTGAGTTAGCCTATGATTTTAATTATGATGTGTTAGACGAAAAAAATAAGCCTTTAATCCAGCATCAAATGGTTTCTGTGAAGCGCGAGTATTATAATAATCAGCAAGCTATTATCGCTAAAGATAGCGAAGAATTGGTTATTAGAAACGAGATGTATAAGCAAGCAGTAAGTTCAATTTTAAATGGTATTAAAGTCGCATTGGATATGAGCAAAAAATAGATGCGTCTAAAAGTTGAGCAATTTGAGAGTGCTCTGCAAAAGAACTTAGCGCCGGTGTATTTTTTTAGTGGTGACGAGCCTTTACAATTGGGTGAGTTGACGGATGCACTTAGAATCTCAGCAAGACAAAATGGTTTTATTAATCGAGAAGTTTTAGTCGTTGATAAATCGTTTAATTGGAATGAATTAAAGTTTGTATCTGATTCATTTTCAATTTTTTCAGATAAAAGAATTATCGAACTAAGATTACCTTCAGGGAGTGTAGGTGTTGATGGCGCAAAAGCTTTGATTAATTATTGTGCTCGACCGCCGGAAGATACGATTCTGCTTATTACTGCCGCTAAAATTGATAATAAGTCTACCAAGAGTCGTTGGTTTGAAGCCTTAGATAAAATCGGTGTGATCATTCAGGCGTGGCCTTTAGAAGGTGCAGATTTACACCGATGGATAAAACAGCGCTTACAAAAACGTGGTTTACACACTGATATGCAAGGTGTGCAGTTATTAGCGGCACGAGTTGAAGGAAACTTATTAGCGGCAGCACAAGAAATTGAAAAGCTTTTTGTGCTTTATGGTGCGGGATTAGTAACGGTAGAGCAAATTTATGAGGCGGTAGTCGATAGTTGTCGATATGATATTTTTAACTTGATGGACACGCTGCTTTCTGCAGATATTAATAAAATAATTAAAGTGTTGTCAGGATTAAGAGCAGAAGGCATAGCGACTCCTATTGTGTTGTGGGCCTTAACACGTGAAACCAGGCAACTTATACTTATCAAACAAGCCTTTGCGCAAGGTCAAGCTATTGACGTGGTTTTCAGAAATCATCAGGTTTGGGATAAGCGTAAAACGTTGGTTAGTCAGGCTTTAAAGAGACTAGATGAGCATCAATTGCACACTTTATTAGTTGTTTCTGCAAAAGCCGATAGACAAATAAAAGGTCAAGAATCGGGTGATGTATGGGAAACGCTGTTATCTCTGTGTGTGTATTTTTGTAATCCCGCGTTATGTACTAATTTAAGTTAATTCCCCTCTGTTATTCAATTCATATTATTTTTAATACTCTGTAGGTAACAAATGTCTATTTCATTAGCAGCACTTGAAGTTATTGTTCGTACTGCCGGCGATATTGCTTTAAGTCATTTTAAAGATTTAAAAAATGTCGGTGTTAATAAAAAAAGTCCGCGTGATTATGTGACCGCTGCTGATATTGCTGTAGAAGCTTATTTAAAAGCCACCTTAACAGAGCAATATCCTCAGTATGGTTTCTGGGGGGAAGAAAGTGGTCAAACTGCTGATCAAACCAATCGCTGGATAGTTGATCCCATTGATGGCACGCACTCATTCTCTAGAGGCCAGTATTATTGGTCAATTAGTGTCGCTTTAGAAATTGATGGCGAGTTAGTCA
This sequence comes from uncultured Methylococcaceae bacterium, assembly GCA_903903765.1. Lineage (GTDB taxonomy): Bacteria > Pseudomonadota > Gammaproteobacteria > Methylococcales > Methylomonadaceae > Methylobacter_C. Next base: position 2,175 of record CAIVAH010000171.1, on the reverse strand, counting down.
TGGGGGCGGTGTTTGCTCCTGCATTAAATGATTACTATTGCGCAGAAGTAGCTAAGGGTGCTTTTAAAAACGGCGCAGTTATTCATGTATCCGCAGAAGAAAATCTTGAAAATAGTATGATCGCTACAGGTTTCGCTTGTTTACGGTCTTATCTTACTGATAATAACTTAGAGCGCTTTGCAAAAGTTGCTCAACATACGGCGGGTCAGCGGCGGTTTGGTTCTGCTGCCATGGATTTGTGTTTAGTAGCGGATGGTCAATTGGATGCCTTTTGGGAACAAGAGCTTAATTTATATGATGTTGCGGCGGGTGCTTTAATTGCAAAAGAGGCGGGGGCAACGGTTACCGATTTTTCAGGTAAGCCCGGCATCTTTCCCAAACAAATTCTTACTACTAATGGCTTAATCTTAAAACAGCTGCTTGCATATATGTAGCAGACTTAAATCGACATCATTTTGTAATGTGAAGCATATAAAATGCTTCAATTTATTGTTAGTTGAGAGAGAACAATCGTTTTTCTATATTTTTACCCGCTTTCTGGGTTAAAATATTCGACTTTCGAAGCTGGACCCGTGAGCGTGGTTTTCTGGAACCCATCACACAGCCCCAGAACGAACCCTCCTGAGTAATTTACTTCAGTGAGGTCACCACAAAAAGAATTTTTTAGTCCAACTTTAGAGTAAATTCATGACAGATTTAACGCAATACAGAAACATCGGTATCTTCGCACACGTTGATGCTGGTAAAACGACCACAACAGAGCGAATTTTAAAGCTTACCGGTAAAATTCATAAAATCGGTGAAGTACATGATGGTGAAACGACTACTGATTTCATGGATCAAGAACGTGAACGTGGTATTACTATCCAATCAGCGGCCACAACTTGTTTTTGGAAAGATCACCGTTTTAACATTATTGATACGCCTGGTCACGTTGACTTCACAATCGAAGTATATCGTTCATTAAAAGTATTAGACGGTGGTATCGGTGTATTCTGTGGTTCTGGTGGGGTTGAACCTCAATCAGAAACTAACTGGCGTTATGCGAACGACTCTAAAGTTGCTCGTGTTATCTACATCAACAAATTAGATCGTATCGGTGCAGACTTCTACCGTGTTGTAAAACAAGTAGAAGACGTATTAGGTGCAGTACCTGTAGTGATGACTTTACCGATTGGTAGAGAAGATGAATTCACGGGCGTAGTTGATTTATTAACAGAAAAAGCGTGGATCTGGGATAACTCGGGTGATCCAATGAACTACGTAATCGAAGATATTCCAGCTGACTTAGTTGAAACAGCTAAAGAATGGCGTGAGAAATTAATTGATCAAGTAGCTGATCAATTTGATGACGTAATGGAAGCATATCTTGAAGGCGAAACACCTGATATTGATACATTAAAACGTTGTTTACGTAAAGGGACTATCAATCTTGATTTCTTCCCAACTTTCTGTGGTTCATCATTCAAAAATAAAGGTGTACAGTTAGTTCTTGATGGTGTTATCGATTATTTACCATCACCAACAGAAGTTAATCCACAACCAGAAGTTGATTTGGAAGGTAACCCAACAGGTACTTTCGCAATCGTTGATGCGGATAAACCATTACGTGCGTTAGCATTCAAAATTATGGATGACCGTTTTGGGGCTTTAACTTTCTTACGTATTTACTCTGGTAAATTAGAAAAAGGTACATCTGTATTAAATACCTTCACTGGTAAAACAGAACGTATTGGTCGTATCGTTGAAATGCATGCTGACACGCGTAACGAATTAGAATCTGCGCAAGCAGGTGACATTGTTGCTGTATTAGGTATGAAGAACGTCCAAACAGGTCATACTTTATGTGATCCTAAATTCCCTGCGACTTTAGAGCCGATGGTTTTCCCTGATCCAGTTATTTCATTAGCAATTTCTCCAAAAGATAAAGCGGCTTCTGAAAAAATGGGTATTGCTTTGGGTAAAATGATCCAGGAAGATCCATCATTCCATGTTGAAACTGATGAAGACAGTGGCGAAACTATCCTAAAAGGGATGGGTGAGTTACATTTAGATATTAAAGTTGATATCTTAAGACGTACTCATGGTGTTGACGTTATTGTTGGTAAACCACAAGTAGCTTACCGTGAAACCATTACTCGTGCGGTTGAAGACGAATATACACACAAAAAAGAT
>CAIVAH010000170.1 GCA_903903765.1 uncultured Methylococcaceae bacterium | reverse complement strand
GGGGATTCTTTAAATGTACTAAAACAACTGAAAGCTGAATTTCGTGAGTTAAAAGTTTTAGTGTATTCCGCTTATGAAGATATTCATTATGCAATTAAAGTGCTTAAATTAGGTGCGTCTGGTTTTTTATCTAAGCAACAATCTATAAACTCCATTACCGATGCCTTGGATGATATTTTTTTAGGAAAAAAATATATTAGTGCCACGATAGCCCAAGAATTAGCAAACCGTGTTAATGTTGATTTTGAACTTCCGGCGCATGAAAAACTGTCAGAACGCGAGTTTCAAACCCTGCAATTTATTGCCTCGGGTTTATCAGTTGGTGATATAGCATTACAGCTTAATTTATCAGTCAAAACCATTAGTATGTATCGATCTAAGGTGTTAAGAAAGCTAGATCTCCGCCACAATGCCGATTTAATGCGCTATGCTTTAGAGCATAAGTTAGTTAAATAAGCATAGTTATCAAATAGTTAATAATTATTTTGTTTTTTTGTAAGACAAAGTCTGTATTAATAAATATGATTTATCTGTAGTCATAACTAGTGTTTGTCTAATATTCAGGTCACTTATTCTCGTAGACAATACATGGCATGTTAAAATACTTTTTCAAAATTAAATTAATTACCTTTATTTTAGTAAAATTTAAGTTAATTAATTAACATTACGAGAACATTTATGAGTACTGATAATTTAATTCAAGAAATACGTGATATCAATCTAAATTACTTAATGTTAGCGCAACACATTATTCGTGAAGATATGGATATGGCAATTTACAGACTTGGTATCAGTCAAGAAATTGCTTCGATAATACAAAATTTAAGTACTGCTCAATTAATGAAGTTAGCAACGACTCCTGCGATGATAACCAGTTTTCGTTATGATGACGTCATGATATTAGAAATGCTGACACATGAAAAAAAATCTACACCTATGATGCATGCCCATTCTACTATCTTATTAGCTAATCAACCTGTTAGAGAGATTTGCTAAATTATGGCCAGAAAACAACAAGGAATGCTTGAAGAACTCAAGGAAATTCAAGTTGCTTCAGAATTGATCAAATTTGGCGCACGTTTACAATTACTTGAAATGGAAATTGGTCTGTCTCGTGACCGCTTAATCAAGCTATATAAAGAATTGCGCGGCGAATCTCCACCTAAAGGAATGTTACCCTTTTCTGTGGATTGGTTTTTAACCTGGCAACCTAATATTCATTCCTCATTATTTATGGCCATTTATCAGCATTTGCTGACTCATACCTCAGTAAAGGGTATTGAAGCGAACATAAAAGCTTATAAATTGTATTTAGAACAAATGCCACCTGAACCCGGTGCAGAACCTGTATTGTCATTAACACGTGCTTGGACACTGATCCGCTATTATTAATAGTTCAATGCTGTCAGTGGTTACCTGCGAATGTTGTTCAGCAAAATTTATTTCTCAACCTTTCGATAAAGTTCATTATGTTTGTGGCTTATGCCATGTACCTAGTCGAGCAGGTAAAACGCTTAAGTCGGCAGAACAACTTAGCTTAAGCTGATGTGGGTAGTTATTGGTTATGTCGTCGTTTTAGGCTCCGTATTTGGTGGCTTTGCCTTATCGGGAGGACATTTAGCGGCGTTATTTCAACCATTAGAATTATTAATGATTGCCGGTGCGGCAATTGGCGCTTTTTTGGTCGGTAATGATATTGCCATTATTAAAGCGACGTTAAAAGTTTTTCCAACTTTATTCAAAGGCTCAAAATATACCAGTGAGTTATATAGACAACTTTTATTATTGTTGTATCGTCTACTGAGTAAAATGCGCGCTGATGGTTTAATGGCCATTGAATCTGATGTCGAAAGGCCTTATGAAAGTGCCTTGTTTGCCGAATATCCTTTGGTGATTGCTAATCACCATATCGTTGAATTCTTAAGTGATTATCTTCGTCTGATTGTGTCAGGTAAAGCTGACCCTTTTCAGTTAGAAAATCTTATGGATAACGAAATTGATACCCATCACGCAGAAGCAGAGTTTCCGGTGCATTCTATTGCCAAAATGGGCGATGGATTACCCGCCTTTGGTATTGTTGCGGCCGTTATGGGCGTGGTGCATACCATGGAATCGGTTGGTTTACCGCCCGCTGAACTAGGTATGTTAATTGCGCATGCCTTAGTGGGAACCTTTTTAGGTATATTACTAGCTTATGGTTTTGTAACCCCTTTAGCCAATTTATGTGAACAAAAGATTCATGAATCCGCCATCCCTTTTCATTGTATTAAAGTAACTCTGATCGCGAGCCTGAATGGTAACCCGCCCTCAATAGCAGTAGAGTTTGGCCGCAAGGTATTATTTTCAAATGTACGCCCGTCCTTTAATGAATTTGACGATGCCATAAGAGAGGCAAAATCTAAAGGTATTTAATCGTGTCAAAATCATCGCTTAGACCCATTATTGTTAAACGCAAAAAAATTATCAAAGCAGGCGCACACGGCGGGTCTTGGAAAATCGCATACGCTGACTTTGTAACAGCCATGATGGCTTTTTTTTTGCTAATGTGGCTTTTAGGTACCATTGATGGATCAGCGCGTGATGGGATTGCAGACTATTTTAAAACGCCTTTAAAAGCCGCTTTAACTGGCAGTGGCACGAGTCCGAGTGCGATTGATTTAAAAGGTGGTGGCCAAGATTTAAAGCTTAAAACGGGGGCGCAGCATAAAACGAATGAATCTGTTGAAGATATGAATCTTAACAAAGCGCAACAGGCAATTAAGGCGGCAGAGACAAAAAAAATGCTGGCTATGAAAAATAAACTGGAGCAATTGATTGAGAATAATCCCAAAATATCTCCTTATAAAAAACAATTATTAATCGATATTACCACAGAAGGATTACGTATTCAGATTGTGGATGAGCAAAACCGGCCGATGTTTGCTTTGTCTAGTGCAGAATTGTCTGAGTCAACAAAAACTATCTTGCATGAGCTGGCTAGCAGTATTAATGACATGCCAAATAAAATAAGTTTGTCAGGTCATACAGATGCTAAACCCTATGCTAATGGTACTAAAGATTATAGTAATTGGGAGTTATCTGCGGATCGTGCCAATGCTGCTCGGCGGGTATTAGTGGAGGGTGGCATGCAAGAAGAACGCTTATTAAGAGTGATAGGTTTATCTTCTGCGGTATTGCTCGATGCACAAGACCCTTTAAACGCAATCAATAGACGGATTAGTATTATTTTATTAAATAAACGCGCAGAAGAGGCGGCGGTCAGCGAAGGTAATCGTCCGACTATGGATATTAATGATTAGTGCGTTTTTATAGTGTTAGCTAAAGCCGCTAGAGTTTGATCTAAAATTAAATTAAACTGGATACCTAATAAGGGATCATAAGTGTTTTTTTTAAGCGCATGGTCAAAGGCTTGACTGGCTCTGAGCAAGGCATTTGCACCTAGCATTTGCGCGGATCCAGTTATATTATGTGCGTGTTGTTGGGCTAAATGAAACTGTTTTTGTTCTAAAGCTAGTTTTATCTGTGTGCTCTTAGCGGCGTATTCTTCGTAATAAAGATTCAAAAATCTATTTAGTTTTTCAGTGTCGTCACCTATAAGAAAAACTAACTGACCTATATCTAATAAGTTTTCTGGTTTAGGCTCGATCATTTGGCATGAGCTTAATAATTTCAGATTTTAGTGCTTCAAATTGGATGGGTTTACCGATAAAACTATTCATGCCCGCATTTATGCAAGCCATTTGATCATGCGCCAGCACGCCAGCACTCATACCAATAATGGGCAACACTTTATCAGGAAAAGCTTTGCGAATGGTTTGGGTCGCCTGCAAACCATTCATAACGGGCATTTGAATATCCATTAACACCATCATATAGGGTTTTTTTGAAATTAAGTTCACAGCAATCGAGCCATTTTCTGCGACATCATAGGCTATCTCTAATTTATTAAGCATTAATTTAATAACGGCTTGCGTCATCATTTCATCTTCAACGATCAAGATACGCTTAGGTTTATGCTCTAAAATTTCTGGTAAAGCGACGGGTTCAAGTTGTGGCTGTATTGAAACTGTATGCACAGCATCTAATAATTCTTCTTGAAGACGTTTTTGCTGAGTAATGTTTCTTTGAATGCCGATCCAAAAGGCCAAAGCACCAGAAGGATCAGAATAGGGTGTAATAGAAAATTCATTCCAAAACGTGCTGTGATTTTTACGATAATTGATCAATTCTATCGTTAAAGATGTTTTATTATTAATAGCCTCTTTTAATCTGTCAGTAGCGCCTCTATCAGTCAACGGACCTTGTAAAAATGCGGGTGATTTACCTAGGGCCTCATCAGCGCTGTAGCCAGTATTAGTAGAAAATACTTGATTGGTGTACAGTATTTTTTTAGTACTGTCAGTAATAATAACCCCATCAATATGATTATTACTAAAGATTAACTTGGCATCTTCAAGAAAGTGTTGGCGCCATTTGGTTGAGCTATTGTTGAACATGCAATATATTGACCAATTAAATAGATGTTTTCAGAAACGTATTTTATATGTTTTAAACCATTTAGGGTACTTCCAGATCATCATTGTTAATGGATTCCAGTTCTACCGCTGATTTTGCCATAATGTAAATTTGGACACGGCGGTTCCGCATCCTGCCCGCATAGGTGTCATTGCTTGCCACAGGCTGATTATCGGCATAGCCTATCGCTGCTAAACGTTTAGCATCAATACCCGCATCGATTAAGAGCCTCACCACACTACCGGCTCGTGCAGATGATAGTTCCCAATTTGACGGAAAATTACCTGTTTTAATGGCCTTATTATCGGTATGCCCTGCGACATGAATTGATTGAGGCTGATCTCGCATAATTTCAGCAATAGAAATCAAGGTTTCATAGGCGTTAGTATCTAGTTTAGCTTCTG
>CAIVAH010000169.1 GCA_903903765.1 uncultured Methylococcaceae bacterium | reverse complement strand
CAGGAAACACCCAGCACACTATCAAACGCCACAGGAGATACAACGAGATATTCTAGCCGTGTTTATTAATTTTCTAAAACGTTTTCTATTTTTTGGTTCAATTTAACCAAACATTCGCTTAAACGATTATTCAGTAAATCATTTTGATTTTTTACCATTTGCAACTCATGTGCTAAATTTAATGCTGCCATCACTGCAATTCTATCGGGTGCGGCTATTTTTCCCGAATCACGCATTTTACGCATCTGTATATCTAACTGCTGAGCCGAGTGAATTAACTCGTCTTGTTCATCTTCTTCACAAGCAATTTTATATTCTTTACCCATAATTATGAGGGTAATGGGCTGTACTTTCTTCGTCATTCACCATTCTCCATTGCTTTTAATCTGTTAATCATCGTTTCTAAACGCTGCTTTGCTTCTTCAACTTTTTCAAGCAGTTGCTGGTTATCTCGCTCCAACATTTCTTGTCTAAGATTTAAAGCTCTATTTTCATTTTTTAGATCTTGGTAACATTCAATAAACTTATCTAGTTTATACTCGAAATCTTCCATTTCTATAGGCAAATATATTTCAGTCATAGTAGCCACTATAATTGTTATTAAGTAATCTGGTTTTTTAAAAAGTGATGATAAACTGCTACGAGATTACATCATTTGTTTATGTTAATAAAAAGCGAACAAATATTAACCAATTTTATGATCAATGGTAGCATAAGCGTCATTTTTATTTTAGTGATAGTACAATTATTATGGCTTATAACGCGTGTAACGCAATAATTTTAGAAATTGATCCTGAACTTTCAGCCGCAGAAGCCCATGGTATGGCAACTGGCATGCTATGCATTAATGAACAAGCAGACAGCACCTCATGGCTTAATGAATTAAAAGCAAATGCAGTCAATCCATCAAATAATAACGACGCACTATTAGTGCGCTTATTTGATGAAACTCAGAAACTATTAAGTAGTGATGACTATGAATATGATCTATTTTTACCTGAGGACGATCATGATTTAATCGACCAAACAGAAGCCTTAAAAAATTGGTGTCGAGGCTTTTTATACAGTATGGGCTCAATATCATCAAATACCGCTTATTCAGAAGATGTCTTAGAGATTTTAAAAGACATCACAGAGTTCACCAAACTTGATTCCGATGTTGAAGGTGAAGAGGATGAAGCTGCTTTTGTAGAACTAACTGAATATCTAAGATCAGCCGTGTTTTTATTAAAAGCAGAACTGACCCACAACAGCCATAATTTTAATGCCTAACGGTCTAAAAACATGAAGCAAAGTGAATTTAAAAAGCGCCGCAACCACCTAATCAACCGAATTGGACTGGGCAATATTGCATTAATCAGCAGTGCTTCGATGCGCACCCGCAATCGAGATGTCGATTATCCTTTCAGACAAGACAGTGATTTTTTTTATTTAACTGGCTTTAATGAACCAGATGCCTTAGCCGTTTTTATTCCCGGTCGAGAGCAGGGTGAATACATTTTATTTTGCCGAGAATTTGATGAGACAAAAGCACTTTGGGAAGGCGCTCACGCTGGTTTAGAAGGTGCAACTAAACATTATGGCGCAAATGATGCCTTTCCTATTGAAGATTTAGATGACATCTTACCGGGTCTTTTAGAAAACAAAACAAAAGTCTATTACCCCATGGGGCGTAATTTAGAACTAGATTCTAATTTACTTGAATGGATCAACCATATCCGTAACCAATCAAGATCAGGGATTGTAGCGCCTAGTGAACTGGTCTCATTAGAAATTATAGTGCACGAAATGCGGTTGTTTAAAAGCCCTAATGAGCTTGAATTAATGCGCACAGCTGCTGATATTTCTGCTGCTGGCCATATTAAAGCCATGCAAATCTGTAAACCTGGACTGTATGAGTATCAAATTGAAGCCGAACTCATTTATCATTTTAATCAAAATGGTTTACGACACGTTGCCTATCCATCTATTGTGGCTGGAGGTAAAAATACTTGTACACTACATTACACTGAAAACACTGATAAATTACAAAATGGGGATTTATTACTCATTGATGCAGGCGCTGAATGTGATCATTATGCTGCAGACATTACTCGCACATTTCCGGTATCAGGTCATTTTTCTGAACCCCAAAAACTACTCTATCAATTAGTTTTAGATGCACAATTTGCGGCTTTAGAACAAATTAAACCTGGACTTTTTTGGAATCAAGCTCATGATGCTTCCGTTGAAGTTTTAACCAAAGGCTTAGTAGAATTAGGTTTATTGAAAGGCAAAATTAATAAACTGATTAAAGATGAGAAATATAAACAATTTTATATGCATCGTATTGGACATTGGCTGGGTATGGATGTGCACGATGTTGGTGACTACAAAATTAATCAAGCATGGCGAGTATTAGAACCCGGCATGGTATTAACCGTTGAACCTGGATTATATATTCCGGCTAATTGCAAAAAAGTTGATGCGCAATGGCGTGGTATTGGCATACGGATTGAAGATGATGTTTTAGTGACTGCCACTGGCCATGAAGTTTTAACAACTGGCGTACCCAAATCTATTCAAGAAATTGAAGCATTAATGCAGAGGCTATAATGCAAGAAGACTATGACTTAATCATTGTAGGCGGAGGCTTAGCGGGAAATTGTCTAGCCTTAAAATTAGCTAATAGCGGCTTAAAAATTGCTATCGTTGAAGCGAATACACCCGAGCAATTACAATCTGCTCCTTCGGGTGACAGAGCTTTAGCTTTAGCCGCAGGAACAGTACTCATGCTTG
>CAIVAH010000168.1 GCA_903903765.1 uncultured Methylococcaceae bacterium | reverse complement strand
TCCAAATTCAACGCAGGTTACTTTTATAGGTATGGAACAATTGGATGATATAGCCATTCGGCAGTATGCTATTGAAAACGATTTTGTTATTGTCACAAAAGATGCCGATTTTTATGAGATGGACTTGCTTTTATTAAAACTCTTCGTGACCATATACTTGAGATAGAGCATGCGCTTTTGATTAGCGATCATGCTTGTATTGAAATTCTATAATTCTTATGAAACGTTTTTACATGCCCAATAATTTAGGCATAGGATTATTATGTTAATTTTGAGAATTTGCTTTTTATATTAAAACCGTTTCTTCTAGTATTTTCCAACGATTAACAATCTTACAAAAGATCTCTGCCGTCATCTCTGCATCATATAAAGCCGAGTGAGCTTTGGCGTTATCCCATTCTAATCCAGCAACTTGGGCAATTTTAGCTAATACAGTTTGTTGGTAGGCCAAGCCACCAAGCGTTGCCGTGTCAAAGGTGCTAAAAGGGTGAAAGGGGCTACGTTTTATTTGAGTTCGTTGGATTGCCGCATTTAAAAAGGCGATATCAAAGGCTGGATTATGGCCTACTAAAATAGCCCGCGAACAATCATTGCGTTTAACTGCCGCTCTAATGGGTTTAAATATTAAATCTAGCGCGGCTTTTTCTTCGACAGCCATTCTAAAAGGATGATGCGGATCTATACCATTAAACTTTAAAGCAGAGGGGTCTAGTTCTGCGTTTTTAAAGGGTACGACATGCGTGGTATATCGGCCAGTAATGTGTAAGTCTTGTTCTGCGTTATATTCAACAATGACCGCCGCTATTTCTAATAGAGCATGTTTTTTGGCATTAAAACCGGCAGTTTCTATATCAACGATAACGGGTAGATAGCCTCTAAAACGTTGGTTTAATTGGATGGCAGGTGCAGCCATGTCCTGTGTATCTAAAGTATTTTCCAATTGATTTCTTCGCCGGCTTTTAATGGGGTGATGTTGCTTACTTCGTCACCATAATAAGGCGGCACTCTCCAGCTAGTTTTAGTTAGGCTTATTGTATCTGCATTTCTGGGTAAGCGATAAAAATCCGCACCATAAAAACTGGCAAAACCTTCTAATTTGTCTAGTGCATCTGCTTGTTCAAAGGCCTCAGCATAAAGCTCAATAGCAGCATGGGCGCTATAACAGCCTGCACAGCCACAAGCGTTTTCTTTAGTGTGCGTTAGATGAGGAGCACTATCAGTGCCTAAAAAGAATTTAGGATTGCCACTCGTGGCGGCTTTGATTAATGATTGTCGGTGGCTCTCTCTTTTTATAATAGGTAAGCAATAGTAATGTGGGCGTAATCCACCTGCTAACAGCGCATTACGGTTGTATAATAAGTGTTGTGGGGTAATGGTGGCAGCAATGTTGGATCCAGTTTGCATAACAAACTCAACGGCTTCTGTGGTAGTAACGTGTTCTAAGACAATACGCAGATTTGGAAATTTATGGCTAATTTCAGTTAGGGTAGTATCAACGAATAATCGTTCTCTATCAAATATATCACAGTTTGGATCAGTGACTTCGCCATGAATCAGTAAAGGTAAATCGTATTTCTCTAATTCGGCTAATAATGAATAAATACCGCTAATATCGGCCACTCCCGCATCTGAGTTGGTGGTAGCGCCGGCAGGGTACATTTTAAAAGCCTGAATAAATTCGGTTTCTGCGGCTTTTTTAATTTCTGATAACTCAGTTTGTGCCGTTAAGTATAATGTCATTAACGGATTAAAATTTGAACCTAAGGGCAGGGCAGCTAAGATTTCTGATCTATATGCCAAGGCTTGTACAACGGTTGTTACGGGTGGTTTAAGGTTGGGCATGATGATTGCCCGTGCAAATTGCTTAGCTGTATGGGGTAAAACAGTCTTTAAAACGGCACCGTTTCGAACATGAATATGCCAATCATCAGGTTTTGTTATGGTTAATGTTTTCATTGTTGGCCCTGAATCTGTAAAATAGCTCACTATTCTATAGTAAGTACTTGGAAAAATTAAATACAGTCCTTATAGTAGTTATTATTTTTTTGTTCTCGGAGTACTAAATGCCAATATACGAATATCAATGTCAGTCTTGTGGTCATGAACATGAGGCCTTACAAAAGTTAGGTGCGGAGCCTATCGTTATTTGTCCCGCTTGCTCTAAGCCTGAATTAATGAAAAAAATTTCAGCGGCTGGTTTTAGATTAAAAGGCAACGGCTGGTATGAAACAGATTTTAAAAGTGGTACCAAGAAAAATGTAGCGGGTGAGTCGGTCGCAAGTTCAACTAAAGCACACAGTTGTCCTACTGCAGGTGGCTGTAAAAGTCACTAAGCTTAGTGCAATGCGCTTCACTAAATAAGATAAATTTTTTAATTAACAGGGAATAAATATGCGTACTCACAAGTGCGGAGAATTAAATACACAGCAGTTAGGTGAAACTGTATCCATATGCGGTTGGGTTCATAGACGTCGAGATCATGGTGGCGTGATTTTTATTGATTTAAGAGACCGCGCTGGTTTGGTTCAAGTGGTTGTTGATCCAGATGTCGAAGATACTTTTGCTACTGCTGAACACGTGCGTAGTGAGTACGTTTTAAAAATTACCGGCATAGTACGTGACCGCCCTGAAGGTACTATCAATAAAAATATGGTATCGGGTGCCATTGAAATTTTGGCTAAAGAAATTGAAGTCTTAAATGAATCAGAAACCCCGCCATTTCCCATTGAAAGTGAAATTGAAGTAAACGAAGAGCTTCGTTTACGCTACCGCTATGTAGATTTGCGTCGCGTTGCGATGCAAGAAAAAATGAAGGTGCGTCGTGATGTAACACGTATTTTAAGAAACTACTTGGATGATAATGAGTTTTTTGAAATTGAAACACCGTATTTGACTAAAGCGACCCCAGAAGGTGCTCGCGATTACATCGTACCGAGTCGTACCCACGAAAATTCTTTCTTTGCTTTGCCACAATCGCCGCAGTTGTATAAACAAATGTTGATGATTGCGGGTTTTGATCGTTATTATCAAGTAGTTCGTTGTTTCCGTGATGAAGATTTGCGAGCGGATAGACAACCTGAATTTACGCAGCTTGATATCGAGACTTCTTTCATGAACGAACATGAAATCATGAATGTGATGGAAGAAATGATTCGCCAGTTATTCGCGAAAGTGATTA
>CAIVAH010000167.1 GCA_903903765.1 uncultured Methylococcaceae bacterium | reverse complement strand
CCTTAAAAGAGTGCAAGAATGCATTTTTATCGGCAGCTGGTTTTAGTATGGTTATTAATATATTAATGCTTGTGCCGTCATTGTATATGTTGCAAGTCTATGATCGTGTGGTTCCAACGGGTAATAAATCAACATTGTTAATGTTAACAATAATTGTCTTTGTGCTTTTTGTCACGATGAGTCTGATTGAATGGGTAAGATCGCAGATTTTAGTTAGAGTGAGTTCGAAATTGGAGCTCTTATTAAATCAACGTGTTTTTTCAATTGCCTATAAGCAATCTTTATATTCAGGTGGCCAACGTGCTACAACTCAACCTTTTGATGATTTAACAGGTCTGCGTCAGTTTTTAACAGGAAGTGGTTTATTTGCTTTCTTTGATGCACCTTGGATGCCAATTTATATTGCGTTAATGTTTGTTTTTCATGCTTGGTATGGTTGGTTTTCGGTAGCCACTTCCATAATTTTAGTGATAATTGCAATAGTTAACGAAAAAGCGACTGCTAAAACAATTGAAGAGGCAAATAAACAGTCAATCATAAGTCGTGGTCAGGTCAGTCGTAATTTAAGGAATGCTGAAGTTATAGAGGCAATGGGTATGATGCCTAATGTAAGAGAACGTTGGCTAACTACTACTCATCAAGTGTTATCGTTACAGTCAGATGCTAGTTCTAGAGCGGGTATCATTGCAGCCGCCTCAAAGGTAGTTAGATTAACATCGCAATCATTAATTTTAGGATTGGGTGCTTATTTAGTTGTTGAACGAGAGATTACCCCAGGTTTAATGATTGCTGGATCTATCTTGTTGGGAAGAGCATTAGCGCCTATTGACATGGTAATTGCCAATTGGAAAGGTTTTATTAATGCTCGTGGTCAATATGAGCGGTTGAATGAAATGTTTTTGAAAATACCTGCAGATTTGGAAAAAATGCCTTTACCAGCTCCTACTGGTTTGATTCAATTTGAAGAGGCTCAGGTCATTCCTCCTGGGGGTAAGGTGCCAGTTTTAAAAGGCATAAGTCTTATCATTGAGGCAGGAAGTTTACTAGGTGTTATTGGCCCCAGTGGCGCAGGTAAGTCAACTTTCGCACGTGCTCTTTTAGGCATTTGGCCAACAGCAAGTGGAAAGATTCGTTTAGATGGTGCTGAAGTTTCAATGTGGAACAGAGATGAACTCGGTCCTTATATCGGATATTTACCTCAGGATGTTGAATTATTCGAAGGTACCATCAGTGAAAATATTGCTCGTTTTGGTGAGATAAATGCTGAAAAAGTGGTTGCTGCAGCAAAAATGGCTAATGTACATGAGTTAATTCTCCAATTATCAGAGGGTTACGATACTGTTATTGGTGCAAGTGGTGGTGTTCTATCAGGTGGTCAAAGACAACGAGTGGGCTTAGCGCGTGCTTTGTATGGTAATCCGGTCTTAGTTGTCTTAGATGAGCCTAATTCTAATTTAGATGAGCAAGGTGAATTAGCATTAGGTAATGCTTTGCAACAAATGAAGCAAAATAATGTCACGGTAATTTTAGTAACGCACCGTCAAAATGTTTTGGTGCATGTTGATAAATTATTGGTTCTTAACGATGGTAAGCTCGCGGTATATGGGCCAAGAGATCAAGTGATTGCGCATTTGCAACAACAGACCCAAGCAGCCAATACAATTCCAGCTGCAACTAATAATTGAATATAAGCTACCTATATGAATCATCAAAATAAATTAAATTCTGCGGCTATTTTGGCTAAGACTGACGATAAACAAATTAGAGTCATTGGCGTATTAATATTGGTTTCTACTCTTGGTTTTTTTGGGGTTTGGGGCTATTTTGCACCGATAGATGGGGCAGCGATGGCACCGGGTGTTGTTGCGGTTAAGTCTCATAAAAAAACCGTGCAGCATCTCGATGGTGGAATTGTAAATCAACTTTTTGTTAAAGACGGTGATATTGTAAAGGAGGGTGATTTATTACTCAGTTTAGACGGTACAGAAAATAAAGCCCAACTTGAAATTGCCAGAGGACAGTTTATTACCTTAGCGGCTCAGGTGGCTAGATTAGAAGCAGAAAGAGATGGGACTAAAAATATAAAATATCCGGCCACTCTGGATGATGCTTCTGATGAGCGTATTGTTGAGGCTAAAAAAACAGAAGGTCAGTTATTTCTAGCTCGTAAAAATGCTCATGAAGGTGAAATGGCCGTATTGACGCAAAGAATTGGTCAATTAAGCTCCAAGATTCAGGGTTATAAAAGTCAAAGAACACGAAAGGAAGAGTTAGTAGCCTCTTATGCTGAAGAAGCTAAAGATTTAAATGAGTTATTAGCAGAAGGTTTTGCAGATAAGCAACGCCTGAGGGACACAGAGCGTAATTTTATGCTCAATAGTGGTGAGGTTTCAGCTTTAAGTTCTGAGATAGCGTCCGGTGAAATACAAATTGGCGAAACTAAGTTAGAAATATTGCAACTTGAAAAGAAATTTCAAGAAGAAGTTTCTACTAAGTTGAGCGAGGCGCAAACTAACTTATATGATGTTAATCAGAGAATGCTGGCCACTAAAGATAAAGTGACTCGTATTGATATTAAAGCACCCGTTGCAGGTCGTGTTATGGGGATGGGTATTCATACCGTTGGTGGAGTTGTTTTACCGGGTCATCCAATTTTAGACATCGTACCTCAAAAAGAGGAGTTAATTATTGATGCGCAGGTTTCGCCATTAGATATTGATAGGGTCAGTGTCGGTTTGATTGCCGAAGTTCGTTTTACTGCCTTTACGCAAGCGTTAACTCCTGTAACAGATGGTAAGGTGATTAATTTATCAGCTGATCGATTGTTAGATGAAAAGACTGGCGCTTCTTATTATCAGGCACATGTTGAATTAACTCCAGAAAGTTTAAAAAAAATGTCTACTCTTGAGTTAGTACCTGGTATGCCTGTAGAGGTATTAATTAAAACGGGTGAGCGTACTGTTTTTGAATATTTAACCAAGCCAGTTCGTAATGCATTTGCACGAGCCTTTATTGAGGATTAAGGCTGATGATTAAATTAAAGAATGTTTTATTGGTTGCGATGGCATTGGCCGCACCCCGGTTGAATGCTGAGAATTTGCTAACAGTTTATCAAATGGCTCTACAGGAAGATCCGCAACTGAAGTCTGCAGAATTTAAAGTTGAGGTAGGTAGCTCTCAAAAGGGTCAAGCCTTAGGTCAAATGTTACCCCAGGTTAGTGCATCCGCAAACTGGTCTGAAAATAGACAAGTAGGTGAAGTTCCTAATGGCACTAATAAAAATTATCCGGGTACGCGTTACTATGTATCTTTGACGCAGAGTATTGTTGATTTTGCCAAGTTTTGGGAGTGGAGACAAGCGCAAGAAGTAGAGAATCAATATACGTCTGAATTGATAGAAGCTCAGCACGTTTTAATTTTTAATGTTGTCGAGCGATATTTTGCCGCATTGGATGCAGAAGATCAGTTAAATTTAACACAACAAGAAAAACAAGCTACTCAAAATGAATTGGAGCAAGTAAAAAAACAATATGCGAAACAGTTCATCAAAATCACTGATCTTTACGAAGTAGAAGCTAGATTAGATCAAATTAAAGCAGATGAAATAGAGGCCGAGAGTGCTTTAATAATTGCAAAGCAGTCTTTAAAAGAGTTAACTAATATTTATCCCCAGCAACTTGATAAGCTTCGAGAAACTGTTGAATATAAAGAATTAGAAGGTAAATTAGAAGACTGGATTGCATTAGCTAAAAGTGAAAATCCGTTGTTAGCTTCTCAGTTGAGCGCGATTGAAGCGGCTAGAGATAATGTGGCTGTCCAAAAATCTAAATATTTGCCGGTAGTAGATTTGCAATTAAATTACTATGATACCAACACGGGTTATCAAAGTATTAAATTACAGAGTCCCTACCAAACGGAAGTCGCAGCGATAAATCTTACAGTACCTATCTTTACAGGTGGAACTACTACTCATCGTATGTATGAAGCGCAAAGTAGATTAGAAATGAGTAAAGAAGAAAATGAAGCAAAAATGAGAGCACTGGTCAAAGAAACCAGTGATGCTTTTTCTGCCTCTAATGCGAACGCACGAAGAATAAAAGCTTCAGAAAAAGCGTTATCATCAGCTGTTAAATCCCGAGAGGCCATGCAAAGTGCTCTTAAGCATGGCGTTGAGACAGTAGCTGATTTATTACGTGCGCAACAATTAGAATATAAAGCGAAGCGTGAATTGGCGAGAGCAAAATACCAGTACGTAATAAATAGAGTACGCTTCTTAAAAGCAGTGGGTACTGTGAGCGAAGATAATCTACAAGAAATTAATGCGTGGTTAGTTAAATAACCAAAGACGCTTTGAGATTGATAGCAAAGCGTCTTAGAGATTATTGAACCTTTATTAGAGCGTTATTTTATTAACGACAGCTAAGTTCCAAATTGAATCAATAAATTCTGGTTCCATTTCTGGCATACCGTCTTTAAGCCATTGCACAATAATTCTAGCGACATTTGGATAGGTAACATGAGTCGCTGTATCTAATGCTAAAAATTGTTCAATGACAGAAACTTCCATATTATCCATCGTCAAGCCATAGCCCAATTCTTTTAAAGCGGCCGCATTAGATATCTGTTCCATTTGGGCGTGTAGTGGTTTGGCTAAAATTTTCTTACCAAGTTGCAATGCTTCACTAGCCAGTTCAAACCCTGCATTGCTAATAATACCAGCACTATCATATAAATCTTTTTGAAATTGATCACGTGATAAGGGATTGCAGATGATGTGCGCATGAGATGATGGCGACACTTCTGGTGAGTATAAGTGAAATTCGTACTCTTTATAAGGTGATAACAGGGCAATAACTTCTTTTTGATCTTCAAACGGCAAATACACAACGATTTTGTTTTTTATAATATGTCGTGGTGCTTCAGGTGTTTCAATAATCGGCGGCAATATGGGTTGGCCGAAATGATGCCAATGTAAGCCAACTCCGGTGTTTGCAGGGGCAAAATACTTCATGACTTGATTTGCAACTGGATCAGAACCTTTTCTGGGGATTTTGTGATTGAAGGCATATTGATGCCCTATACCTAAAACATGCTTTTTTTGTTGTCTCGCTGCCCATGCGGTCACTGGCTCAAAATCGCTGATGACTTGGTCATAAGCACTTAAATCTAGCGCTTTGATATCGTTTAATAGAGTCCGAGGTTTTGCATCTAAAGCGGTTTTAAGATAACTCACTTGACCTTTATTGGTATTAAAAGTTAGGCCAGCACGCGTTTGATAGTCATTAAAAATATCCATATCAAAATACTTATCGGCAGGTCTGCCAGTAAATTGAAATTTAACTTCAATACCTGCTTCATATAGTTCTTTCGCCATCACTCTTGCGCGAGTGATATGACCATTACCAGTCCCTTGTACACCGTAAAAAATTTTCATATTTGACCTATATAACCTAAACAAAAAACAGCAGTACTTATTCCTAAAATTGAACCTACTAAGGTATCAGTAGGAAAGTGTACGCCTAGCACAACACGTGAACAACCCACTAAGGTCGCCCATATGTAAAATGGGATGATTAATGTCGGGAAATAAAAGCTCAGTAAAGTTGCCATCATAAAGGCGGCAGAGGTGTGGCCAGATGGAAAACTAAACTTATCTGATGGCTTAATGATGCTACGGAAATTTTTTAAGGCCGCTTCAGGACGGTTCCTTTTTAAGCCATTTTTAAGGATGAAGTATATAGGTCTTTCTATTAAAAAAGCCAATAAAATAATATGTAAAAAAGAGCTCTCAAGGCCTTCATGCCACACTAATACCGCAGCAATTAACACATATAAGACTCCGTCACCAGTTTTTGAGAGGTATCGGCTTGCTTTAGTTAAGGCGCCATGAATTCGGGTATTAATCAACCAAGTAAACATAAATACATCGTATTTATGAATGGAATAGAGTAGTTTCATAGCTTATCCTCTTAACTTAAAAATGCACAGAGTGCAGGTCGTTCTGTTAAATCCAAAGTTTTTTTACACTTATGTGACAAGATTAAAGGTGTTCTATGACAACTTGGTTAACGTTTGTTTAAGATTGTGTTACATCGTAAGATTGTAGATAAGATGTTTGTCATTAACCTTGCTAAGGCTCAAATGCCCTAAGTTTGTATGTTAAAATGCCGCGCGTTATGTTTTAGGTGTTAAATGAGTCGATCAAAAAATAGTTTTTCTAAAATAGTGGCAGTCTTATTACTTGTTTTATTATTAATAGTCAGTGGATTGATACTGACCGTCGTGCCTTTTAGCGAGTTAATTAATCAAAGCCATCAAATTAAAGAGGTTTTAGTTTCAACGGGCTATGCGCCTTTAATATTTTTAGCTGCTAGTGCCGTATTAACAGCATTAGGTGTTCCACGTTTATTGTTATGTACTTTAGCTGGTATGGTGTTTGGGTTTGAATTAGGTACCGTATTGAGCCATTGCGGTACTATATTGGGCGCGTATATAACATTTGCTTTTGCGCGGTGGGTGGGTCGAGATGTAGTGCAAAATAAATTTCCAAAACTTATGAGCTTAGCTCAATCTTCGCAAGTTTCAGGGTGGTATTCTGTTTTACTGATGCGTCAATTGCCTATTAGTGGCTTATATAACAGTATTCTGTTGGGTTTAAGCTCAGTAAGTCATTTGCACTTCTGGATAGGTTCTTTTATTGGTTTTCTGCCATTAGGCGTTACAGCAACTTTAATTGGTGCGGGTGTTTTTCAGGCGGATTTGATCAGTCTAGGAAGGTATTTAGCCTTTGCGGCATGCGCTTTTTACTTATTACCTTTGTTGATCAGATGGCTACTAGCTCAGTATCGCGGTAAAACTGTCTGAGCTAGTAGTCGACTTTTATACGTTTAAACTTTTACTAGCCACTTCATATACATCTTTAGAAACATTTTTAGTAGCAATAATACGTTCTAATTGTGCTTTCATTAGGGCTTGTCTGTTGACATCATAACGTCTCCAGCTTGTTAACGCATTTAACATACGAGAAGCTACTTGCGGATTTAAGGTATTTAGCGCAATAATTTGATCCCCTAAAAATTGATAACCTTGGCCATTTTCAGCATGGAAATGTAACGGATTTGCCTGACTAAAGGCGCCGATTAATGATCTGACTCGGTTCGGATTTTTAAGATCAAAGGCAGAATGGTTTAATGAATCTTGTACTACATCAAAAGTATCAGCGTTAGGGCTAGAGGCTTGTAGGCTAAACCATTTATCAATCACCAGTGCTTCATTTTGCCATTGCTGATAAAAATGTGCTAAGCAAGTTGGTTTAGTTGGATGATTATGATGAACTATGACAGTTAAAGCTGCCATTTGATCGGTCATGTTTTTGGTGATATTAAATTGTTTCTCTGTCCATTCATAAATATCACTTTGTGTTAGTCGTCCTAGATAAGCTAGGCAGACATTTTTAATGCGTCTACGGCCAATGGCGCCTGCATCAAATTGTCCTGATTCTTCACGATTATTTTCAAGATACAGGGTTTTAAATTGAGACTCTAATTGCGTAGCCAATGTTTTTAAGACAAATTCACGCGCAGTATGAATTGCCTCAACATCTACGACCGTCATTTGTTCAGCCAGATAGGTTTCAGAGGGTAGTGTTAAGAGCAAGGAGAAATAAGATAAATCCCCCCAGGCTTGTTCAAGCAACTGTTTAAAGGCTTTAACAATAATAGGGTTAATCTGTAACGCGCGGCCTTTTTGGATATCAACAATCAAATCAGCAATAATTTGATTGGCTAATTGTTGACCCGCTTCCCAACGATTAAAAGTATCCGTGTCGTAGCTTAACAAGAAGGCTAATTCTTCAAGACTGCGTGCCATGATTAATTTAACGGGTGCAGAAAACCCGCGTAACAATGACACTACTGGCTGAGTCGTTAGATTTTCAAATACAAACGTTTTTTCTGCTTCAGTCAACTCCAGGATCACTTGTTCACTACTCAGTGGGCTACCTTGTAATTCACAGTTAATTTTAGCGCCGTGATGATCAATTAAGCCAACGGTAATAGGAATATGTAAGGGTGCTTTATGGTCTTGGCCAGGTGTAGGTGGACAGTGTTGTTTAATGTTTAAACTAAGTGTTTGACTATCATGGTCATAGGTTTGATTAACGGTTAAAACGGGAGTGCCGGCTTGTTCATACCAGCGTCTAAATTGGCTTAAATCCACTTCATTAGCCGCTTCCATTGCATTAACAAAATCATTGCAGGTGACGGCTTGGCCATCATGGCGAGCAAAATATAAATCACAACCTTTTCTAAAACCTGCTGCACCTAATAAGGTATGAATCATGCGGACAACTTCAGCGCCCTTTTCATAAACCGTTAAGGTATAAAAATTATTAATTTCTATATACGTGTCAGGGCGAATAGGGTGCGCCATTGGGCCGGCATCTTCTGCAAATTGACGCGTTCTTAAATTGATGACATCTTCGATACGTTTTACGGCTTTAGAGGTACGATCCCCAGTAAATTCTTGGTCACGAAAAACGGTAAAACCTTCTTTTAAACTGAGTTGAAACCAATCTCGACACGTTACCCGATTACCTGTCCAGTTATGAAAATATTCATGAGCAATAACGCCTTCGATATGTTCATAATCAAAATCAGTGGCGGTATCTGGGCGAGCTAACACAAATTTAGTATTGAAGACATTGAGACCTTTGTTTTCCATAGCCCCCATATTAAAGTGCCCAACTGCGACAATCATGTATAAATCTAAATCATATTCTAAGCCATACACTTCTTCATCCCATTGCATGGCATTTTTAAGCGATTGCATAGCATGATCGCATTTATCTAAATCATGCTTTTCAACAAAGATTTGTAAGCTGATTGTTCGACCTGATTGGGTTACAAAATGGTCTTCTATACATTCAAGCTCACCCGCGACTAGCGCGAATAAATAACAGGGTTTATTAAAAGGATCTTCCCATGTCACCCAATGTTGATTGTTGGGTAATTCCCCTTGGGCAACTTTATTACCATTGGATAGTAATACCGGATAACGAGTTTTATCCGCCATTAACGTAGTGGTAAATTTTGTCATGACATCTGGTCTATCAAGAAAATAAGTAATTTTTCTAAAACCTTCAGCCTCGCATTGTGTGCATAACATACCATTAGACAGGTATAAGCCCTCTAACGCCGTATTGGCGGATGGATTAATCGTATTTTCGATAGTTAAAACAAAGTCGCGTTGGTGCGGCACAACATGAATTGTTAATGATTCTGCTGTAAGTAGGTAGTCTTGAGTGGTAAGTTCGGTGTCATCATTAAGAATAACCCGTACTAAATTTAGATTTTCACCTAATAATACCAGTGGTGCATCGCCAGTTTGACTGGCTGGATTTTTACTTAAAACCAGTTTAGAGGTAACGTGAGTATTTTCTGCATCTAAAGAAAAGTTTAAATCAACACTCTTAATTAAATAATCAGGAACGGTGTAGTCTTTTAAATAAATAGTTTGTGGATTAGCGTCGCGCATTGTTATACCTACTTAAATGTTGTTTGTGTGTCGCATAAATAGCGAGTAATGCCCACGCTATCATAAAGCTAACCCCGCCAACTGGCGTAACCATGCCTAGTTGTTTCATGTTTAATAGGGTTAGAAGATAAAGACTGCCAGAGAATATCAAAATACCTAAAAACATCAGTCTGCCAGACCATGCAAGTAGTTTTGAATCAGGGTTTTGTTGTTGTGCAAGGCTAATGCCGATAAGACCAAGGGCGTGCCACATTTGATAGTTAACAGCGGTTTGATAAGTGACCATAAGCTCTGGACTTAAGATGCTTTTTAAAGCGTGTGCGCCAAAAGCCCCAAAAGCAACGGCTAAAAGGGCACTGAGTGCCCCCAGAAATAAATAGATAGATTTCATATTATTTTTCTAAGAGTCTAGGCATTAGTTGCACAAGGTTGCAAGGACGCGTTCTATGATCCAGTTGATCTTTAATTAATAAATCCCATGCAGTTTTACAGGCGCTAGAAGAGCCGGGTAAACAAAATAAATACGTGCCATTTGCCACCCCAGCTACGGCTCTGGATTGAATAGTTGAGGTTTTAATGTCTTGATAAGACAGCATTCTAAAAGTTTCCCCAAAACCATCCAATATCTTATCCAGTAAAGGGGTTAGGGCTTCTGGGGTACCGTCTCTACCGGTTACACCCGTGCCACCGGTACTTATAATCACATTAATGTCAGTACTGGCAATCCACTGAGAAACAAGCGCCCTAATTTGATAAATATTGTCCACCACAATAGCTTTCTCGGTGACTGTATGTCTAGCAGCGGTGATTCTTTCAACAAGGGTCTTACCAGAAATATCATCAGCTTCGGTGCGCGTATCAGAAACCACTAAAACAGCAATATTTAATGGGATAAATTGTCTCTCTGTAGGAATATTCATAATCTTATCTTAACACAACAAAGAAGCCTTCTTGGCCACGCTGAATGTTAATTAACAGGGCATTATTCGGATCAACTACTTTTTGTAATTCTTCTAAATTATGCACGCGATAACGATTAGCCGAAATAATAATATCCCCAGGGCGCAAGCCTATTTTCCAAGCATAAGAGGCGGGTTCAATCTTACTTAAGTTAACCCCTTCAATCTGATCCTTAAGTGTCGCGGTTAATACAGTATCTTTTAATAAACGGTGTAGATTTTCACCGGCAATATGCGGAATTTCTTGTTTACCAATAGTTGCGACAACTGATCTTTTATCATTGCCTCGATAGTAATCAATCGTAACACTATCACCCACTTGTAAAAGACCCACTATATTACGAATATCTTGGCTACTTTTGACGGGTTTTTCGTTAGCAGCCACAATAATGTCACCGGGCTCTAAACCGGCTTTGGCGGCGGGTGAGTTGCTCTCAATATGATTAATGGCTGCGCCATGTTTATTTTCAAGGTTAAAAGCATTCACTAATTCGGGAGTTAAATCTTGAGTGCTTACACCCAATAAACCGCGCTTAACTTCGCCGTGTTTAACTAGCGATTCTTTAATAGGCATAATCATATTAGTTGGAATGGCAAAGCCAATGCCGACATTACCCCCCGTGGGTGCCAAAATAGCTGTATTCATCCCGACTAATTCACCTCTAAGATTAACTAAGGCGCCCCCGGAATTACCTGGATTAATAGAGGCATCGGTTTGAATAAAGTCCTCATAACCTTCTATACCTAAACCAGAGCGGCCCAAGGCGCTGATAATGCCAGACGTAACGGTTTGGCCTAAACCAAAAGGATTGCCAATTGCCACTACAAAATCCCCTACCTTACTTAGGCTGGAATCTGCGATAGGTAATTGCGTTAAATTATCAGCGGGAATTTTAATAACAGCAATATCGGCTTCTGGATCAGTGCCGATTAATTCGGCATTGAGTTGCCGACTATCGGTTAGCGTCACCATGATCTTATCGGCTTTATCAATTACATGGTTATTAGTGAGTACTAAACCTTGTTTACTATCAATAATAACACCAGAGCCTAAGCTGTTTTTTTGTTGTTGGCGGGATTGATTAGGGATATTAAAAAATTGTCTAAAATAAGGATCCTGCATTAATGGGTGTTGGTTAACCTGAATATTAGTCGAAGTAGAAATGTTAACGACGGCAGGCATACTGCGTTCTAACATAGGTGCTAAAGAAGGGAGGGCTTGTCCTTCTACAAAGGGCGGTAAACCCGCAGCAGATGCACTAAGGGTATTTAATAAACTTGCAGAAATAATCGATGATAAAAACAATTTTTTGATTAAAGCGGTGTTCATAAAGTAGTCTCAGAAGTTGTTAAACATGCATAACTGACAATATAAGAGCAAAAAGGTTTAATACAAGTGGTCAAAATCATCTTATCGTCAAATCAAAAAATAGTGCGCATAAAAAAGGGCAAGCTAACTTAGCTCGCCCTTTTATATTCGGTTTTAATGCGTAAAATTTACACTTTTGGCATTTGTCTTAATTTTTCAACCACTTTGTCACCAAACTCAACCGTGTTAATCATGGTAACGCCAGAGCCAGGTTTAGAAAGATCCGCTGTTGAGTATCCATCAGCAAATACACCTTGCATAGCGGCCCAAACATTTTTAGCTTCTTCTGCCATATCAAAACTGTTTTCTAACATCATCGCCACAGAACCAATCATGGAGTAAGGGTTAGCGATGTTTTTACCAGCGATGTCAGGAGCAGAGCCATGTGATGGCTCATAATAGGCTTTATCTGGGCCAATACAAGCGGATGGCATTAAACCTAAAGAACCTAAGATGCCACCACCTTGATCACTTAAAATGTCACCAAACATATTTTCCATCACCATCACATCAAATTGCGTTGGTCTTAAGCAAAGGTTAGTCGCTGCAGAATCTACTAATTGATGGATCACTTGCACATCAGGATATTCAACCGCCACTTCATCTAAAATTTCATTCCACAACACGCTAGATTTTAAAACGTTACTTTTGTGGATGTTATGTAGCACTTTTTTACGTTTGTTAGCCAATTTAAAGGCTTGATGCATAATCTGACGAATTTGATTTTCATCATATTCTAAAGTTTCTTTCACATATCGTAAGCCTTGTTCATTTATGCCGGCTTCTTTATTACCAAAGTACAAACCGCCTACCAACTCACGCACCATAATAATATCAATACCTTCACCGATAATCTCGGCTTTAAGCGGTGAAAAATGCGCTAAGGCTTTGGGCAAAGAAACAGGACGGAAATTTGCATACGTATTGTAGCGACGACGTAAAGGTAATAAAGCGCCACGTTCTGGTTGTTTATCGACAGGGATTTTTTTAGACTCTTCGTGGCTTAAGCCAATAGTGCCTTTAAGAATAGCATCAGCTTGATCGCAAATATCGATGGTGGCTTGGGGAAACGCATCGCCACATTCAAAATAGGCACAGGCACCAAAGGCCGCAGGCATAAGTTCAAATGTAACATCGTTACGTTCTTCGATCACTTTAAGCACTTTAATAGCTTCTTTTGTGATTTCTGGCCCTATACCGTCACCGGCGAGTATGGCGATCTTATAATTTTTCATGAGTTCCTATGTTATGTCAGATTACGATTCATGCACACGCAAGATAATGATGAGTATTTTACTGTATTTTTAAATTAAAAAAACTAAGGTCGCAAATGATTAGTATTGCAAGGGCGTGTGGGTAATTGATGATTCTTGACAGTAATATTATTATTTACATATTTGAAAGATACCATTTGGCTAAAACACTCATATCTAATTAAACTCTAGAATTATCGTTCATCACGATCTTGTCTAATTAACGCCTCTGAAGAAGATATCAAACTACCCGCCTACAAAGAACGTAAATCAGCATGATCAGGGGGTTTTTCAAACTTACGCACATAATCTGCCAACTGGAGATTTTCTTTTACCTCATCGTGCGGAATTAACAAATACTTCCATGCTTTGCCGCCGTTTTTTAGTAGATAATCGCCCGCATTTTCACACCACTTAAGGGCGGCATCCGCCTTAGCTTGTACTTTGCTATCAGTCATTTCGGCTTGTGACTTAGTTT